>JBKJLN010000438.1:0-3264 GCA_046596935.1 Acidimicrobiales bacterium | reverse complement strand
GGTCGAGCCGGTCGAGACGGAGGTAATGGGCCGCTTTCTTCCGGCGTGGCAGGGGATCGGGGTGGAAAGCCGCGGCATCGATCGCCTCTACGAGGTCGTCGCGCAGTTGCAGGGCGTGCCCATACCGGCGAGTGTCCTCGAGCGCGACGTGCTGTCGGCTCGCGTTCGGGACTACTCGCCTCGTCTGCTCGACGAGCTGTGCGCCGCCGGCGAGGTCGTGTGGATCGGTGGCGGACCGATCGGGCGCGACGACGGACGGGTGCTCCTCTATCTCCGTGGATCGATCCTCGCTCGCTCCGCCCCGGTCGCCTCGGCTCGGGCGGGGGAGGAGCGGCCGTCGAGCGACGAGCACGAGCGTCTGCGCTTGGCCCTGACCGGCGGCGGCGCCCGCTTCTTCCGCGATCTCCTGGTGTCCGGTGGCTTCGGCGGAAAGGGCAACGCCGAGGAGCGTGCGACCCTCGATGCTCTCTGGGATCTCGTGTGGGCGGGCGAGGTGACGAATGATGCGTTCGCGCCCCTTCGCTCGCTCTCGGCCAAGAAGCGGACGTCGGGTAGTGGTCGCGCCGGTCGACCCCGCCTACGGATGGGAACGCTGTCGACCCTCGGCCCCCCCACGGCCCAAGGTCGCTGGTCGCTGGTCGAGCGCGGCACGCACGGTCCCGATGGCCTCGTCCCGATCGAGCCGACCATTGCCGCCCATGCACTGGCCTCGGTGCTGCTCGAACGTCACGGCGTCCTGACGCGCGAGGCCGTCCGGGGAGAAGGAGTCTTCGGCGGTTTCGCTTCGGTCTACCCGGTGCTGCGGGCCATGGAGGATGCCGGTCGGATCCGCCGCGGCTACTTCGTAGCCGGCCTCGGCGGCGCCCAGTTCGCGCTGCCGGGGGCCGTCGACCGACTGCGGCAGTACCGAGACCTGGCCGGTGAGACCCGCCAGGGTGCGGCGCTCGTGCTCGCCGCCACCGATCCCGCCAATCCCTTCGGCGTCGGCCTTCCCTGGCCCGAAATCGCCGGCGACGTCACCGGACGGCCGGCGCGCGCCGCCGGCTCCTATGTCGTGCTGCTCGACGGGCTGGCCTCGCTCTACGTCGAGCGGCGGGCCCGAGGGCTGTTGGCGTTACGTCCGTTCGACGGATCCTGGGAGGCCGACGCCGTGCGCGCCCTCGACCAGCTGATGGTCACGGGCCGGCTCTCCCGCATGGTCGTCGAGAAGGTCGACGTGGAGTTGCATCGCTACCTCAAGGAAGCCGAGTACGTGCCCACTCCGAAGGGCTGGGCCCGCTACCGCTAACCGCCGGCAGCCGCTCCGCCGGCCCCACGCGGCGACGGCTGCCTGCCCGGCCGGCCCCGCCAGCGATGGCTGCCTGCACCCGTGTCGCTCCGGTTCCGCCTTTCAGCGACACGACTGTCGTTGCCTGCCGCCAGTCCGGTCTTGCCTTCAGCGACGCGGATCGTCTTCCTCCGACCGTGCTCCGGTTCCGCCTTTCAGCGACAGCGGCGACCGTCGATACGGTGTCTCACCTCTGATGGACGATGCGGGCATGACCAACATCGATCCCCGCCCGCTCCTCACGGGCCTTGTACTCCGCTCGCTGCTCGTGCTGATCCTGGCCGAGCGCAGACGCCCGATGGATCTCCAGGAACTCACCCACGCCATTGAAAGAACGGGGTTCGCCGTCGCGGGACGCCCGGGCAAGGAGATCGCCGACGCCTTGCGGTGGGAGGTCGACCGGGGTCGGGTCGTCCGCCACGGCCGGGGCGTCTACGGCCCAGGCGCCGTCGCCAAGGCCACAAAGCACCGGATGCGGGCCCGTGTCGCTGAAAGGCGGAACCGAACCAGCACACCCGCCTGGTCGGGTCCGGAGAGCTGTCGCTGAAAGGCGGAACCGGACCGACCACAGACCGCATCCCGCTGGCTCCGCCGTTGCCCGACTGCGCTCGACGACCCCGATCCTTCTGCCGGGACGGCGGTTGAGCTCCGGTAGAGCCCTCAGCTGCGGCCCACGGCGGCCGGATCGCGGGGGTAGCCCTTGGCCTCCAGCACGAGGTTGGTCCACGGGGCGAGGAGATCGAAGAGCTCGTCGGCATCTTCTCCGAGGGCGGCCACGACCTCGGTCTCCCCGCTGTCGGTCATCTCCTCGATGACGGCACGAAGTTGCTCGCCCGCATCGGTGAAGGTTGCGGGCTCGCCGTCGATGAAGCCGCGGGTGCGCAACAATGCGATGCCCGTCTCGATGGCCTCGGCGTCCCACCCCCGGCTCTTGACGTAGCCGCCGATGTGCTGGCCCCACCAGAGTTCGGTGAGCAGGGTGGCCTCGACCGGGCTCACGTGCATGGCCGCCCACGCCAGCACGTGGGAATCGCCGCGGTGCTCTCGCAGGGTGTCGGCAGCCCGCCACATGTTGCCGATCGGATCGCCCGGAAGTCCGAGCGATCGGAGCCCGGCGAACAATGGGTGACCGGCGACCGGGGCTACCACGACCGCCCGCATCATCAGTTCGGTGGCTCGGGCCAGTTTCGCCTCGTCGGCGGACTCGCCGAGCATCCGCGTCAGCGCCTTTCGCTGACCGTCGAGTCGGGCCTGCAGCACGGTGGTGGAGTCGGTCTTCGACCATCCCTCGGTCACCGCCGGCACGACGATGGCGGGGTTGAAGACTGCGAAGGTGGCGGCCACGACTTCGCCGGGGACCTGGCCCATGCAGGCCGCGCGGCTGCAGAAGTAGCCGCTGCCGAATCCCGCCAATCCGAGCTTCTCGTAGTTCGAGTGCACCTCGGGCACGAAGTACACACTCGAGGCGATCGGCTCGATGAGGTCCCACAGTCGGCGGCTGACGGAGCGGACGGTGGCGGCATCGGGCGGGGTAGCGGGCATCAAAGGAGCCTGCCACGGCAAGGATGGGGAGATGCCCGAGGGTGACACCATCTTTCGCGCCGCCGCCACCCTTGAACGGTGGCTGGCGGGACGGGAGGTGACGGCGGCCTTCACCACGGTCGACCGCCTACCGGCTGCCAAGCTCGTGGGGCAGACGATCGAGTCCGTCGAGGCCAAGGCCAAGCACCTGCTGATCCGGTTCTCCGGTGGCTCGGTGCTGCACACCCACATGAAGATGACAGGGTCGTGGCACGTGTACTCGGCTGGCGATCGTTGGCAGAAGCCGAGGGCGCAGGCCCGGTTCATCCTCGAGGCAAACGACCGTATCGCCGTGTGTTTCAACGCCCCGGTGGTCGAGTTGCTGGCGGCCCACGGCGAGCAGCAGCATCCCTCGT
>JBKJLN010000284.1:0-5113 GCA_046596935.1 Acidimicrobiales bacterium | reverse complement strand
GCTCTGGTGGTCCCCGAGCGACTGGGCGGCGATGAGGGTTCCGAAGTCGTACTCGAAGCCGGGGATGGCGAGGCTGGCCGTCGGCCGGGTGGGCACGATCTGCAGCGCGACGACGTTGTTGGCCCCGCCCTTGTGCAGCTGTCCGGTCGAATGAAGAAAGCGGGGTCCGTAGCCGGCGGTGACAGCGGCGCCACCGAGGCGGTCGCGCACCTGGCGGCGAAGGGTCTCGAGGGCGTCGTCCTGTCCGTACGGCAGATAGGCCTGAATCGAGACGTAGTCGCCCTCCTCGACCGTCTCGGCGAGCCACTCCATCGCGCCGTTCGGGTCGGCCAACTCGTCGTCGGGAAGCGGAAGGGCGTCGAGCACCCGACCGGTGTTCTCCTTCGACTCGGTCACGTTGGGCTCATCGAACGGGTCGATACCGAGCACGTGCCCGGCGACAGCGGTGGCGATCTCCCAGCGCATGAACTCAGCGCCGAGGTCGAGGGCATCGCCGATCGTCACCGAGACGTTGAACCGGTCGTTCCCCAACTCCGCCTCGGTCGTCGGAACGGGAACGCAACCCTTGCCCGACTTGCCGGTCGACTCGGCGACGAGTTGCTCGACCCACAGGCCGAACGCCGCTGACGCCGGTGCCGTGCGAATCGTGACCTTGTCCTGCCCGTCGAGAGACGCGTGGCCCATGGCGTCGCCGAGGGCCACGGCCTCTTCGGCGTCGACGTCGATGGCGCGTTGGCAGAGCGCGGCGATGTCGTAGCCGAGCAGGGCCGCCGGGACGAGGCCGAAGTACGAGAGCACTGAATAGCGCCCGCCGATGTCGGCCGGGTTCTCGAAGATGCGACGGAACGACCGCTCGCGCGCCAGGTCGCCGAGGGCCGTCGAGGGGTCGGTGATGGCCGCGTAGCGGGTGCCGTCGGGCACCTTCGACCAGGCGTGGGCCAAGAGGGTGCGGACCTCGAGCGTGCCGCCCGACTTCGACGACACGAGGAAGAACGCATCGTCGAGCTCGACCCCCGCAATCGTGCGGGGGTCGGTCGTGTCGAGGACCACGAGGCGGTCGCTGCCGGCGAAGCTCCGCAGCACCTCGGGTCCGAGCGACGACCCGCCCATGCCGATCAGAACGATCTTCGACTCGGTGACCGTGGCCGCCCAGGTCTGCAGGTCGTCGGCCTCGGCCCGCATGCGCTCGGCGACGTCGAGCCAGCCGAGTCGGTTGGGCGAGGTGTTGCCCTTCGCCCAGAGTGTGGTGTCGCGCGCCGTCAGGCGGTCAAGCGTTGAGCTCATTGGCCTTGTCCTGGAGGCTCTGCAGCAACTCGTCGAACGACTTGGCGAACGAGGCCACGCCCTCGCTCTCGAGGGTCGAACTCACATCGGCCAGGGAGATCCCCAGGGCCTCGATCCGGTCGAGCACCGTCTTGGCCTCGGCAACGCCCTGGTCGATCGTGCGCTCGACGGCACCCCGATCGAGGAACGCCTCGACGGTGGCGTCGGGCATGGTGTTGACGGTGTCGGGCCCGATGAGGGAATCGACATACAGCAGCTCGGGGTAGGCGGGGTTCTTGGTCGAGGTCGATGCCCAGAGGGGACGCTGGACGCGCGCGCCGCGCGCCACCAGTGCGTCCCATCGTTCGCCCGAGAACCGGCTGGTGAAGAGGTCGTAGGCGACTTTGGCTTGCGCGACCGCCGCCTTGCCTCGCAGGCCCAACGCTTCGTCTGTCCCGATGGCCTCGAGCCGGCGATCGATCTCGGTGTCGACCCGACTGATGAAGAACGAGGCCACGCTGCTCACCTTCGACAGGTCGCCCTGGCGGGCCTCGAGCCCCGCCAGGTAGGCCTCGATGACCTCGGCGTAGCGGGGGATGGAGAAGATGAGGGTGACATTGATGCTGATCCCCTCGGCGATCATCGCCCGCACGGCGGGAACACCCTCGGCCGTCCCCGGGATCTTCACCAAGAGGTTCGGCTGGCCGATCCGGTGGGAGAAGTCCCGGGCCGCTTCGGCACTTCCGGCGGTGTCGTGGGCCAGGGCGGGTGCGACCTCGAGGCTGACGAAGCCATCGGTGCCGCCACTGGCGTCGTAGACCGGGCGCAGCACTTCGAGGGCGTGCACGATGTCGTCGAACACCAACTCCCAGTAGGCCTCGTCGACGGTGTGGCCCTTGAGGAGGTCGGCGAACTGCTCGTCGTAGTCGGCGGCCCCGGAGATGGCCTTGGCGAAGATGGTCGGGTTACTGGTCACGCCCCGCACGCCCTGGTCGACCAGCTGTTGCAGTTGGCCAGAACGGATGCCGACCCTGGTCAGGTTGTCGATCCAAGGACTCTGCCCCTGGTCAGCGAACAGGTCGTGAAGACGGGTCATGGGCTGACCCTACCCACGGGCAACGGCCACAAGGCCCGCCCGCTGCTTACGCCTTTCTAACAATCCGCCGGTTCGCCGCCGACAGAAGCCGATGGCAAATCGTCAGCGTCTGGCGAGGGCGCGGACGGCGTCGGCGATGGCGGCAGCGTCGATGCCCGCACCGGCGAGAAGCTCCTCCGGCTTGCCCGATCCGGGGATCTCCCGCACGGCGAGCTTGGTGAGGGCCAGCGTGATGCCGCAATCGGAGAGGGCGTCGAGCACCGCGTCGCCGATCCCGCCTTCGGGTGAGTGGTCCTCCACGGTCACGATCCGACCGTTCGTGGCCTTGGCCGAAGCCACCAGGGTTGCCTGGTCGACCGGCTTCACCGAATAAAGGTCGACGATCCGCACGTTGATGCCCTCGGTGGTGAGCGCTTCGGCGGCCGTCACCGCCTGGGGCACGGTGATGCCGGCGGTGACGATGGTGACGGCGTCGTCGTCGGAGGAGCGGATGACCTTGCTGCCGCCGACCTCGAAGGTCTCGTCGGGCCCGTAGATCACGGGGGTGTTCCCGCGCGTAGTGCGGATGAACGAGATGCCGGGGGTGTCGGCCATCAGGGCGACGAGTGCAGCCGTCGACGTGGCATCGCACGGGTACAGCACGGAGCTGCCGTGGATGGCGCGGAACGAGGCCAAATCCTCGAGCGCCATCTGCGAGGGGCCGTCCTCGCCGATCGACACGCCGGCGTGGGACCCGCACACGGAGAAGGTCGCTCGGCTGATGGCAGCCATCCGCACGAAGTCGTAGGCACGAGACAGGAAGGCGGCGAACGTCGAGGCAAAGGGGTGGTAACCGCGCACCTGCATTCCGATGGCCGATGCCAGCAGCTGTTGCTCGGCGATGTACATCTCGAAGAAGCGGTCGGGATAGGCACCCTTGAACTCATCTGCGAAGGTCGAGTTCGAGACCTCGCCGTCAAGGCACACGACGTCAGGTCGGGCGCCGCCGAGGGCGGTGACGGCGTCGCCGTAGGCCTTGCGGGTGGCGATCTGCTCACCCAGCTTCCATGTCGGCATCTTCAGCGGAGCGGACGGGGCCACGAAGGGCTCGCCGGCGTCCGGCTTGGCGACGTCGAAGCGGAGGTTGCGGATGCCACCGAGTTCCTCGATCGCCGCGGCCTCGTCGGCCAGGGGCTTGCCGTGGGCGTTCTCCTTGTCTTCGACCGCCGCCACGCCCTTGCCCTTCTTGGTCTTGGCGATGATGACCGTGGGCTTGCCGGTCGTGGACATCGCTTCGGTCATAGCGGCATCGACGGCGGCGCAGTCGTGTCCGTCGACTTCGATGGCATGCCAGCCGAAGGCCTCGGCTCGGGCGGTGTAGGCGGCGAGGTCCCAGCCGTGCATCGTCTGGCCCCGCTGACCGAGACGGTTGACGTCGATGATCGCCGTGAGGTTGTCGAGTCCGTGGAACCCTCCGGCCTCGAAGGCTTCCCACATCGAACCCTCGGCCATCTCGCTGTCACCGCAGAGGACCCACACCCGGTAGGGGAGCCGGTCGAGCGATTTCGCCGCCATCGCCACGCCCACGCCGATGGGCAGTCCCTGTCCGAGCGAACCGGTGGCGACGTCGACCCACGGCAGGACGGGCGTCGGATGCCCCTCGATCTTGCTGCCGTACTTGCGGAAGCTCAAAAGTTCGTCGTCGGTGATGGCACCACAACCCTTGTAGAGGGCGTACAGCAGGGGCGAGGCGTGTCCCTTGGAGAAGATCAGGTGGTCGTTGTTCGGGTGCTCCGGCTGGTCCCAGTCGTAGCGGAGGTGCTTGGCCGCCAGCACCGCAATCAGGTCGGCGGCCGACATCGACGACGTCGGGTGGCCGGAGTTGGCGGCCCCTGCGGCCCGCACCGAATCGACGCGCAGCTGCTGGCCCAGTTCCTGGAGTTCCTCGACGGTGATCACGGCCCGACCCTACCGGCCACCGTCGGGCGTCTCCGGAGGCAATGGCTGCCGGATTCCGACAGCTCTTGCCTCCAGAGTCGTCGACCTCAGCGCTGGCGAAGGAGGAGCGCCGACACGCCGGCCGGATGGAGTCGGTTGTGCCCTCGCGAGGCCCCGAACACCGAGCCCACCGAGGCTCCTCCGACCGGGATCTGGCCCAGATAGTCGTCGACCAGAAAGGCGTCGTGATGGCGCCCGAGGAAGCGCTCGGAGGCGCGGTCGACCTGCGGGAACACGAGGGCCGAATCGGCCCGCCGACCATTGAGGGCGGCCCGGAGATCGTCGTCGGCGGCCTCTGCGCTCCTCACGTGGAACTGCACGATCGAGCCCGTCGGGACGTCGCCGTCGACGGTGATGGTGCCGGCCAGACGATCCGCAGCCAATACCGGTCGCACGACCGCCAGTCCATTTGTGTCGTGCACGCCGAGATGGAAGCCGTGGCTTCGGACGGCGAGCGTGTCCTCCTCGGTGAGCTCGTCGTCGATCAGGACGCCGAGGCGGACCGCTGCCGGCTGACCGTCGAGCGCCTGCAGCATGCCCCCGCCGCCGACCGCCGTCACGGTCATCGGATGTCCGACTCCTCGGCTGCCGTGACTGAACATCGCTTCGACGTCGACGCCCGGACCAAGGAGCACCCCCACCGCCCCACTGGAGAGCACGTGGCCGTCGGCCAAGAGCCGGTTGCCGCTCGGCATCGAGACCGCCGATGCCATCCCTCCCACGATGGCGATGCCGGGGAAGCGCTGGTCGAGGGCGGCGATGGCGGTGGCCGTCGGG
>JBKJLN010000163.1:0-7442 GCA_046596935.1 Acidimicrobiales bacterium | reverse complement strand
CGACTCGTTCGGGGTGGACTCGACGCTCGGGCATCGGAACCACTGATGAACCAGACCCTCGGCATGTCGCCGACCGAGAAGGACGTCTACGACGCGGTCGGGTCTGGGATAACGACTTCGCGGCAACTCCAGCAGGCCCTCCCTCGATACTCGGTGCGGCAGATCAGTCACGCCCTCGGGACGCTCCGAAAGAGGGATCTTGTCAGGAACGGCGAGATCCGGTGTCTCGCGTGCGACGGGCGCGGACGGGCACGAACCTGGCAGCGCGTCGCGGAGGCTCGCGCAGAGCCGGGCGGTGCCTCGTGAAAGGCATGTGGGAACTGCGCGCCGAGGTGTACGCCGGCGACCAGCACTTCCTGAACATCAAGAAGCACCCCGACCTCGACAAGGAGCGGTTCGGGGACGCCATCGAGATGATGGCTATCCGGTGCGTGGCGATGACTGCCGCAGGCGATCCGCCGCTCGGCGACGTCGTGAAGGCGGAGGCCGACCTCTGCGTCCGCGCCGCGGCGTGGCACGACACCCTCGCCTGCCTCAGCGTCGTGAAGGATCACGCGAGGTGGGAGGGCAAGGTCGCAGCCTTTATGGCGGCGGCCACTATCCGTTGGGAGGAGTGCTGATGCGCGAGCGAGTGCCGCGGCTGTCCCAAACGGTCGCGGATCTCAACGAGGCCGGCGCGATCGTTATCAGCACGGTGGAGCCGGACGGCTCGTTCCAAATGCTGATGACGATGCCGAACGACGTCGCGACGTACTTCGTGCTCGACTCAATGGTGCGGCTCGCGTCGCGCTGGCACGAGGAGCGGACAGGCGAGCCGTGGCCGACCGACCAGAGGGAGAGTGTAGAGGCGCTTTGGGCGTGGATCTTCTACGCGCAGGAATTCGCAGATCGAGAGGAGCAGGCATGAATGAGGTAGCGAAGGTTGCGGAGCGGCCGACGCACATCCTGATCGACCCGCGTACGGGGGGCGAGGTCGAGTTGAACCCGATGGCGATCATCAGCCTCGCCGACCCGATGGAGCTCTGCGCATGGATCGACGAGGCGGATGGCGACGAGGTCGCGATGCTGCTCCGATCCGTGATCGACTGGGAGAGGGAGCATTCGAGCCAGGTGAAGCAGGTGATGAAGAGCCGGCTGCTCGAGGTGCTCGACCGTTCGGGTGGCGTGATGACGCGCGAGATGGGGAGCGTGAAGGTCGTCGGCACGTCGAAGGCTGCCGCCGAGTCGTACCGCGTCCTCGACCCAGACAAGGCACTCGCAGCCGTCAAGAGACTCGTCAAGCAGGGCCTCCTCGACAAGTCGGTGATCGCCGACGTCGCGAAGCGCGAGGTGCGCGTCACGGTGAGCCGTGCCGCAGTAGAGCGCCTCGTGAAGACGGGGGGGCCCGTCGCGGAGGCGCTCGAGCCGTGCTTCACGCCGGCTCCGAAGACGAGGGACGTGAGTGTCTCATGGGCGTGAAGGAGGACGCGATCAGGATGCACCAGACGGGGTTGTCGATCCGCGAGATCGCGGAGCGGCTCGGCCAGCCTCGGACGACGGTGCATGGCTGGGTGCAGACGACGCCGCGGCGCTCGTTGTCGGACATCCAGGACGAGTCGAAGGCCCGCGAAGAGATGGCCGTCGCGATGCACGAGGATGGGATGAGTGCCGGCCAGATCGCACACGAACTCGGGATCAGCAAAATGCAGGTCACGCGGCTCCTGCGACGAGCCGGGGTGATGACGTGACGAAGCGGAAGGTGAGCGAGATGGATGCACTCTTGGATCGGATCGGGCGCGACACGCGGACGGCTCGACTCGTCGAAGCGGGCGAGTACCCGGAGGCCCTCGAGTGGTTGCAGAAAACGATCCGCGGCCATGCGTGGAACTCGTCGACGCTGGTCGGCGCGGTGCGGGCGATGGGTGATAAGCAGACGGAGACGAACCGCCTGCGTGGTGAGGCGTACGTCGCTCTCGAAACGATGATCGCGAAGGTCGTCGCCAATGACTAGTTTCGGCGATGTCCGCGACGTGATCGCTTCGATGCCGCACGTCACGCACGGCCATGCGACGCTCGGCGGGTCGAAGAAGGAGGGGGCTCCGTACAACCTGTACGAGCCGCGCGCCTGGTTCGTTCGGTACGTCGCGACGAAGATCAAGCACGAGCGGCGCCCGATGCGCGTGTTCGAGTACGGCGCGCTTCTTGGCTACGCGCTTGCGGCGATGGGGCAGGCGGTGCGTGACCGTGGCCTCGATCCGATCCTCGGATGGTGCGATAACGAGTCGATCGAGGCGGGGTCGAACACGAAGTGCATCGAGAACATGCAGAGCCTCGGCCACGTCGGGTTCCACGTCTACACCGATCGGCGCGAGACGCCGGCGTTCCTGCGTGCCGACGTCGTCGCGGTCGACGGCGACCATTCGTACGAGGCGACGATGGACGACCTGGCGTACGCGATGCTGCTCGACCCGACGATCGTGTTCGTGGACGACATCATCGACAGCCATCCGGGGACGCGCCAGGCTAGCCTCGAGGTGTCGCACCTCTTCAAGGAGCATTTCCGGGTGCCGACGGTGAACGGCCTCGCGGTGTTGTCGAAGGTGGCGGTGCGGAACCGGTTCGCTCGGGCTGGGTGGATCACCGAGGACCTGAGGTTCTGATGGGCGTCAAGGACTGGGTCGTCCGGCCCGTCGAGGACGCGTTGGACAGAGAGCAGCGGCTGGTCGCGCTCGAGGAGCGCGTCGATGCGAAGCTGCGGACGCTGGCCGACAGCCTGACGGCGTTCGAGGAGGCGACGGCCGGCGCGAAGAAGATGAAGTCGAACCTGCGGCAGGTCGAGGACCTGATGCGGACGCTCGCGGAACGGCTCGAGGAGGCGTCCACTCTCAAGGCGCTCGTTGAGGAGGCCGCGAAGACGCAGACGGGCGTGTCGGATGAGGTGCTAGCTGACCTCGTCGCGAAGGCCGTCGCGAAGGTGTTCAACGCGCGTGACTCGCGGATGCGGTCGACCATGATGGTCTCTCCATCGTCGATGCCGTACTACCCGGGCGTGCCGCGATGGTGATCGCGCGGCACGCATCCCTTGAGCGTCACATGTCCGGGCGTGGCAAATGAAGGCGTGGGCGGAGCAGGGCGACGTCCGCCTCTACCACGGCGACACGCGCACCGTGATGCAGTCGCTGCCGGCCGAGTCGGTGCAGTGCGTCGTGACGAGCCCGCCGTACTGGGGACTCCGCGACTACGGCGTAGACGGACAGATCGGCCTCGAGGAGTCGCCCGACGCGTTCATCGCCAGCCTCGTCGACGTGTTCCGCAGCGTCCGCCGCATCCTCCGACCCGACGGCACCGTCTGGATGAACCTCGGCGACTCGTACGCCAGCAACGTCGGCGGCTCGTCCGACGGTTCGGCCACCAAAGGCGGCGTCGCCGGCAACGTCCCGAACGCATGGGGCGGTGGCACGCAGTCAGCGGTCAAGCGGCCATCCGGCCTCAAGCCTAAAGACTTGTGCGGCTTGCCGTGGCGTGTCGCGCTCGCCCTCCAAGCCGACGGATGGTGGCTCCGCTCCTGCATCATCTGGTCGAAGCCGGCACCCATGCCAGAAAGCGTGACGGATAGGCCAACGACGGCGCATGAGTACGTCTTCTTGTTGTCGAAGGCGGCGACGTATTACTACGACGCGGCGGCGGTCCGCGAACCGCACGTATCGAAGTCGGGTAGTGGCAACGGGTACGCGCGGCCGGAGCAGATCTCCCGGAGTGGTCGCGGGCAGGATGGCGCTTGGAAGCCAGATGACTACCCCGGCGGCCGCAACCTTCGCACCGTCTGGACGATCAACTCGGAACCATTCAGCGAGGCGCACTTCGCCACGTATCCGCAAGCCCTCGTCGAACCGTGCGTGAAAGCCGGCACGAGCGAGCACGGATGCTGTATCCACTGCGGAGCACCGTGGAAGCGGCTAACGGACGTGTCGTACGACGCGCAGGGCCGCACCACGAACGGGCCGCGGTCGAAGGAGAACGAGTCGATCACCGCAGCGCACGACGTGCGGCTCGTGAAGCAGGTAGCGACGACCGGCTGGGCTCAAACCTGCACGTGCGAAACGCTGTTCACCACGCCGTGCACCGTGCTCGACCCGTTCGCTGGCAGTGGAACGACGAGTTTGGTAGCGCGTCGTCTCGGGCGGAGCAGCATCGGCATCGACCTGTCGGAGGAGTATCTGCGGATCGCGCTGAAGCGACTCTCGATGCCTGACCCGGAGACGGGACTGGTGTCGGCGAAGAGCGTCGGCGAGGGACAGTCGGCGTTGGCGTTCGATGTCTGACCTCTCCTACCTGCACGCGGTGCATCCGATCTCGCCGGCGACGCGCGAGCTCTGCGTGCGGGTGGGTGCGGAGCGGCTCAAGTTCCACGAGTCGATGCCGCACTACAAACCCTGGAACCGGGACAGCTACACGATCGGGTGCGTCGGCGAGGCGCTCGTGTCGTACCTCTGCGGGTTGCCGTGGGCGACGGACGTGGGTGGCGCTGATGGCGGCACCGACATCGGCGACTGCGACGTGAAGGCGATCCCCGTCGACGACGCACGCGAGGAGGGGATGCTGCGGCGCTTGCAGGACTCGAAGAAGTGGGCGATCGAATACGCGTTGGTCGTGGTGCAGCGTGATCTGGCCGCCGCTCGCTATAGCGGATGGACCACCGGGAGGCTGCTGTCCCAAGCTAAGACTAGGGACTGGGGGATGGGGCCGACGTGCTTTATCATGGAGCCTAGGTTGATGCCCGGGCTCCCCCCGTCGTTGGCCCCGCGGAAGGAGCGGAGATGGTAGAGACACTCCCTGATCGGGTGCGATCAAAGATCGTCAGCGACGGCGATGGGTGCTGGTTCTGGGTGGGTTCTCGGAACCGCAAGGGGTACGGCAACCTGCGACGCGACCAGGCGGACGGCGGGCAGGTGATCGCAGCCCACCGCTACGTCTATCAGAAGTTGGTCGGTCCGATCCCCGAGGGACTGCAGATCGACCACCTCTGCCGGGTGCGGCACTGCGTGAACCCGAAGCACCTCGAACCGGTAGAGCCAGTGGTCAACACGAGGCGATCCCCCGTGGCTCCCGCGGCGATCCGCGGGCGGCGGACTCACTGCGACAAGGGACACCCATTCGCCGGCGAGAACCTGAGGTGGAGAAACCGCCGCGGGATCATGTCGAGGATCTGCGTCGAATGCACGCTCATCCAAGGGCGGGAACAAGGAGATCGGCAGCGGGCAGCCAAGGGGCTCCCGCCACTGCCGCCCCGGGTATCGAAGTATCCGGGTCAGCGGAAGGAATACCGTCCGCAGAAGGGAAGGAGGATCGATGACCGAAGAGTCGAAGGCTGAACTCGGCGACGTGGCGAGCGAGACGCTCGGGCACGCGCCGGACCAGACGAGTGGCGAGTTCGCGGCGGACCTCGCGATGTACCGGTTCGAGCAGATCGACGAGTTGCTCGCGGTGGTGCAGGAGGAGTTCCTCGCGGAGGCGCACGCGAAAGGGTTCGTCGGCACGGAGACGGCGCTCTACAAGCTGATCGTCGCGTTGCGTCGGGCGGCGGTCGCGTGATGGACATCCAGCAGCACTTGATGGACTGCCAGTGGCAGATCGACGAGGAGGCACGTCTCGCGGCGCGCGACGCGCTCGCCGAGTGGAGAGCGTCGAGTCATCTCCGCGACGCTCACGCGGAGCCGGACGCCCCCTTCGATGATGAGGGGGACGAGTCGTGAGGCGCTGCCATAGCTGCAACGTGGAGATCGGGTCGATGCACCTGCCGTCGTGCGAGTCGAGGGATCGCGACGAGAAGGGGCGGTTCGTGTTGCCGGAGCCGCCCGATGTTTCCGCGCGGCGTGACAACTACGGTCGTCCCCTGTCCGACTACTAGTACGTCCTGCCGGTTCGATACGGTAGTTTTCGCTGGCTACCAACGGATAGCGAAGGGGCGGGGCTTCGGCCCCGCCCCTGGTCGCCCGAGATGCCAGCCGACCCGCACTATCCGAACGTAGAAAGGCTGGCCTATGTCCTCGTCGCGAAAGAAGATCGCGGTGAACGGATGGGAATTCGTCACCACCTTTGCCCCGATCCCCGAGTGGGTGGTCGAGGAGTTCGACCCGTACGCGATCCTCGTCTACATCAGCCTGCGGATGCACCTGAACATGCGCACCGGCCGATGCGACCCGAGTATCCGGTCCATCGCCAAACGCGTGGGCATCTCCGAGAGTTCGGCTCGCCGCGGCTTGCAGGCACTCAAGGATGGCGACGTCGTCGCGTCCGTTCCGAGGTTCAACGATGCCGGGAAGCAGATCTCGTCGCAGTACGCGATCCGGTTCGACCACCCGTGCCTGATCGACTCCTTCATAGGGGTGTCTGACAGACAGGGGCAGTCAGAGGGACAGGGAGTCCCTGTCTGTGGGACCGACGAACTAGACGAAGGTGAACTAGAGGGGGAGGTAAACCTCCCCCTCGATGACGTTCTTGATCTTCCGGTCCGGGAAAACGGGACCGTTGCGCGCACGAGCGCAGGCGCGCGCGAGGCTGAGCGTCTCTGCCTGCAACTCGCCGACGCTGTTCGGGACAACGGTTGTCGCCGGCCGACGATCAACAAGGACTGGCTCGACAGCGCCCGCCTCCTCGTCGACAAGGACGGCGTGTCACCCGACGAGGTGTCGGCCGCGATCCAGTGGGCGACGAGCCACGCGTTCTGGCGGGCGAACATCATGTCGATGCCGAAGCTGCGCGAGAAGTTCGACACGCTCCGGATGCAGGCCCGCCGCGAACGCGAGTCCGGCAAGGGCCGTTCTGACGCGGTCAAGCAGGGGCTGATGGAGATGGCGGGCGAACGATGACGACTCGCGAAGCACCCACGGGATACCCGTTGTGGAGCACCGAGGATGGCCGCACTGGCTGGGTGCTCGGCGAGCACACCGAGCAAGGGAGATGGGAGGCGCGGCGTTCGTACGCCTCCGAGACGGGTTACGAGACGTGGGGAACGCCGTTGCGCGCCAAGAGGGTATGGATCGCCCAGCACCAGTGCGACCCGATCTACGACGACGGTGGCTGCTGGTGCTCGGCGTTCGACGGCCCTATGAACGCCATCGACGAGGTCCCGAAGGGCACACCCGGCGCCGTGTCGGCATGGAGGCTCGGAGAATGAACGCGCCCGTCCGCATCTGCTGCGGCCAGCGGCACGTGGGTCCGCAGTGTCCCGACGGCAAGGTGATGTGCTGCCTCTGCTTCTCGCGGTTCGCGGTCGAAGACCTGCACGTGTTGCCGACCGCCGAACGCGAGGATGTCTGCAAGCCGTGCGCCGAGGCGGACAAGCGATGAACCAGCAGGAGATGGCGAAGTTCACGGTGCTCGTCAACGCTCGCTGGCCGGCGCGGGTGAAGGACGAGGACTGGGCGCGGGCGTGGCTCGCCGACTTCGCGCCGTTCTCCCTC
>JBKJLN010000147.1:0-7278 GCA_046596935.1 Acidimicrobiales bacterium | reverse complement strand
GACCTCGAAGCGCAGCTGGACATCATCCGCACCCGCAGCGCGGCGGTCGAGACGGCCCTCGACACCGGGAGCATCGCCGTCGACGGGGGCGACCTCGAGCAGGTGAACGCCGCCCTGCTCGCGCTCAAGGACGGGGTGTGGGCCATCGACCGCGATCGCCTCCGCACGGCGAGGGAGGTCGCGGCGCTGGCGCAGGACGACTCCAACGGGTCGGCACTGGCCGGGTACCTCTCCATCCAGTTGGCGCTCTCCGCCCTCGACCGACTGGAAGTGCGTGGGCGCGACTCGGCCGGGCTCCACGTGCTCGTCGACAACCACGGCCTCGATCTTTCCGTCGACGTCATCGCGGAGGAACTCGCCTCCCGCTCGGACGCGCTCTTCACCGATGGCAGCGCGAGGGCGGCCGACGGGCGGTTGGGATTCGTCTACAAGGCGGCGGCCGAGATCGGTGAGCTGGGAGACAACACGGCCGCTCTGCGGGCGGCGATTCACGACGACGATCTCCTACGACGCGCCCTCGCCGGTGATGACGCCGAAGTCACCGTCCTCGGCCACACCCGATGGGCCAGTGTCGGCATCATCTCCGAGCCGAACGCCCATCCGCTCAACTCCGAGGAGGACGAGGGTTCCGTGGGGCCCTACGTCGTCGGGGCGCTCAATGGCGATGTCGACAACTACGCCGAGCTCAAGAGCTCGTCGGGCCTTCGCATCCATGCCGAGATCACCACCGACGCCAAGGTGATCCCGACGTTGGTGAGCCGGCGGGTAGCGGCCGGCGCCGAACTCGACGACGCCTTTCGAGCCGTCGTCGGCGAGTTCCATGGGTCGGTGGCCATTGCGGCATGTTCGGCGTCCGAGCCGGGCCGGTTGCTCTTGGCGCTCCGAGGATCCGGCCAGGCCCTCTACGTCGGCTTGGCCGAAGACACCTTTCTCGTGGCCAGCGAGCCCTACGGACTGGTCGAGGTGACGCCACGGTTCCTGCGGATGGAGGGCGAGGCCGCGACCGGCGCCGACGGGTCATCAGGCCAGGTCGTCGTCCTCGACCGCGCCGGCGCCGGCACGTTGGCGGGGATCCGCCGGTTGGCCTACGACGGCACGGAGTCGCCGGTGGCCGAATCGCAGCTGGCCACGGCCGAGATCACCACCCGGGACATCGATCGCGCCGGCGCCCCGCACTTCCTTCTCAAGGAGATAGGCGAAGCGCCGCAGTCGATCCGAAAGACCCTGCGGGGAAAGCTCGAGGAGCACAAAGGCCTCGTGGCTGTTCGCCTCCCGGACGACACCTTGCCCGCCCTGCTCCTCGAACGTCTGGCCGCCGGCTCGATTCGGCGCATCGTCGTGACCGGCCAGGGCACGGCCGCGATCGCCGGTCAGGCCGCGACGACCGCGATCGCGGACGCCTTCCGAGGCACCGATGTCGCCGTCTCTGCGGTGAACGCCGCCGAGCTGTCGGGGTTCGCCCTGGTCGACGACATGAGCGACACCCTCGTGGTCGCCATCAGCCAGTCGGGGACGTCGACCGACACGAACCGCACGGTCGACCTCGTGCGAGCGCGTGGTGCGGTCGTGATCGGGATCGTGAACCGACGCAACAGTGACCTCGTCGACAAGGCCGACGGTGTGCTCTACACGTCCGACGGACGCGACGTCGAGATGGCGGTACCGTCGACGAAGGCCTTCTATGCCCAGGTTGCGGCGGGCGTTCTCCTGGCCTGGGGGCTCGCCGGCGCCGCCGGCGTCGGCGACCGTCACCGCTCGGCCGACCTCCTCGATGCCCTCCGCCGGCTTCCCGAGGCCATGGAGCAGGTGCTGGCGCGCCGCGATGAGATCGCGGCGGCGGCCCAGCGGCACGCGCCATCACGGCGATACTGGGCGCTCGTCGGCAACGGCCCCAACCGCATCGCCGCCGCGGAGTTGCGCATCAAGCTGAGCGAGCTCTGTTACAAGTCGATCGCCCTCGACATCACCGAGGACAAGAAGCACGTCGATCTCTCCTCCGAGCCGTTGATCCTCGTATGCGCCGCTGGCCTCACCGGCCCGAACGCCGACGACGTCGCCAAGGAAATCGCCATCTTCCGGGCGCACAAAGCGGCGCCGGTCGTGATCGCCAGCGACGGCGAGGCTCGTTTCGGTGCGGCCCTCGACGTGCTGTCGGTGCCGTCCGTCCACCCGGATCTCGACTTCGTCCTGTCGGCCATGGCCGGTCACCTGTTCGGCTACGAGGCCGCCGTCGCCATCGATGCTCAAGCCCGGCGGCTCCGTGAGCTGCGGGGCGAGGTCGAGGAGCTGCTGACCTCAGCCATCCGGCCGCACGAGCTGCTCGAGCGGTTGGCGCCGGCCATCGCCGCCTCGGCCCAGCGGTTCTTCGCCGACCTCAGGGCGGGCGAACTCAACGGTCATCTCGAGGCGTCGACGGCGTCGCGTCTGGCGTCCCTGCTCCGTTATGCCATGGGCACCGTCCCGCTCGAGTCGTACGAGCTCGAGCACGGGAAGACCGGATCTCCCGTCGCCGTCGTCGACGACGTGCTCGACGCCCTGTCCGATGCCATCGACGAGTTGACCCGGCCGATCGACGCCATCAAGCACCAGGCCAAGACGGTCACGGTCGGCATCTCCCGGTCGGAGGAGAGCTACGCCGACGTACGGCTCGTGCAAGAGGTGCTGGCCGCGGGCGCAGGTCGCGACCGCATTGGCTACCGCTCGTTGCGGACCTTGGCCGAACTCGACCCTGCAGTGACGGCTGTCTCCGGATACTCGCGCTATCGGGTCGAAGGCGATGTCGCTGCGGGGACGGCGACGATCCACCGTGTCGACAGCGGCGGTTCGGCTCGCGATCTGCCGTCGCGCACCGACGCCGATCCGGCCCTCAAGGGAACCAAGCGACGCGCTGCCTTCGAGCGGGAGGTGACGGTCAGCCGGAGCGACCATGACGGACGCACGACGGTGATCGTTCCCGAGACCAAGGACAATCAGGTCACCGGCATCACCTTGTTGCAGGTCGAACTGGCCGATCGTCTGGCGCCCCCGATCGCCCGACAACTTCTCACGGGCTACCGCAACCGGTACAACGCCATCGTCGACGCCGTGACCGAAACCCAACCGAGCTTCGTCGACGAGGTATTGGGCAAGGTGGCCATCGTCGACCTGCTCGTCGAACCGGTCCACCTCCTCGCTGACCACTGGCGCGCCTGAGTCGTGGGGGTGCTCTGGATCGGCACCGACGTCGTCGACCTCGACCGCTTCCGTCTCGCTCTCCGGCGCACGCCGGGGATGATCGAGCGGGTCTTCACCGAGGGCGAACGGGCGTATGCACTTCGCAAGAAGGATCCGACCGAGCGGTTGGCGGCCCGCTTCGCCGTCAAGGAAGCGACCATGAAGGCCTTGGGCGTGGGCCTGGGTGCGTTCAAGTTCTACGACGCCGAGGTCACCAAGGCTCGATCCGGTGAGCCTTCGCTACGCCTCTCCGGCCGGGCCGCCGAGCTGGCGGCGGCGCGCGGGATCACCGAATGGAAAGTGTCGATCACGCACTCCGACCTGATCGCCATGGCCATCGTCATCGCCCAGTGATTGGTGGCTCTCGGTGATCCCCGTCGTGACCGCCGAGGAGATGCGGGCCATCGACGCCGCCGCCGACGAGCCGGTTGCGTCGTTGATCGAACGGGCCGGTGCCGCCGTGGCGCGTGTCGCCATCGAGGAACTCGGGGGGACGTATGGCCGTCGCGTCACCGTTGTCTGTGGGAAGGGAAACAACGGCGCCGACGGACGCGCCGCGGCTCGCCGATTGCGGGCCCGGGGGATACGGGTCACCGAGGTCGATGCCGAGGCAGGTTCGCCGAGCCTGCCGCCTTGCGACCTCGTGATCGATGCGGCGTACGGCACCGGCTTTCGCGGGAAGTACGACGCGCCCGATACGCATGGCGCGCCGGTGCTGGCGGTCGACGTCCCCTCCGGCGATGTGCGGGCCGACGTCACCGTCACCTTTGCGGCGCTGAAGCCGCAACTCCTGTTCTCGGCGAACGCAGGCGCGGTGCTTGTCGAAGACATCGGGCTTGATGTCTCGCGAGCCCGTATGCATGTCGTCGAGGCGGCGGACGTGCGGAGTCGACTTCCCCGCAGACCGCGGAATGCCCACAAGTACCAGGCCGCAGTTGCGGTATTCGCGGGCTCACCCGGAATGACCGGCGCAGCGTCGCTCACGGCGCGGGCCGTGCTGCGGGCGGGTTCGGGTTACTGCCGCCTCGGTGTTCCCGGAGTCGACGGAGGCGCGCTGGCACCGAGCGAGATCGTGTCGGTCGACCTTTCGTCGTCCACGTGGGGGGCCGCGGCCATCGCCGCCTGCGATCGCATGAAGGCGGTCGCGCTGGGACCCGGTTTGGGCCGGTCGGAGTCGACCGTTCGAGAGGCACGCGTTCTGATTGCGCAAGCGCCCATCCCCCTGGTCCTCGATGCCGACGGCCTCTTTGCCCTCGGCGACGCCGAGACCGCCCGCGAGGTTCTCGCGCGTCGTCCGGCCCCGACGATCCTCACACCCCACGAGGGCGAATACGCCCGGCTGGCGGGCGAGCCGGCGCCGGCGGGCGTCGAGCGCATCGACGCCGTCCGGGCGCTGGCGGCGCGGCTCGCGGTGACCGTGTTGTTGAAAGGCGCAGTCACGGTCGTCGCCGACCCGGACGGAGAGGTGCTGATCGCCCGTCTGGGCACGCCCGCCCTGGCCACGGCCGGCACCGGTGACGTGCTCACGGGCATCGTCGCGGCTTTCCTGGCGATGGGTCTGTCGCCACTCGAGGCTGGAGGCCTGGCGGCGACCGCGCATGGCGCCGCCGCTCTTGCGGGCCACCGCGTGGGTCTCGTGGCCGGCGATCTCCTCGACCTGCTCCCCGTCTTCCTCAGCGGGTCATGAGCGGGTTCCGTCCGGCGTGGGCCGAAGTGGATCTGGCGGCGTTGCGCCACAACGTCGGCGTGGTCGTGGCGGCGGCGCAAGGTGCGGAGGTGTGCGCCGTCGTCAAAGCCGACGGGTACGGACACGGCGCCGTGGCCGTGGCCACGGCCGCGCTCGACGCGGGTGCGGGATCGCTGGCGGTGGCACTGGTCGAGGAGGGGGCGGCGTTGCGGGCGGCCGGTATCGCGGCGCCGATTGTGCTGCTCTCGGAGCCACCGCCGGGGTCGGAGGCCGAAGTCGTCGCGCGGGGGTTGACGCCGACCGTGTATTCGGTGGCGGCCATCGACGCACTGGCCTCCTCCGCCTCGGCCCGGCCGGCAAGCGATGCGCTCCTTGGTGTGCAGCTGAAGGTCGACACGGGGATGCATCGGGTCGGCGCGCCGCCAGGCGAGGTCGTCGATCTGGCGCGACGGATTCACGGCCACCAACGGCTGGCGCTCGATGGCGTCTGGACCCACTTCGCAGTGGCCGACGAATCCACGGCCGAGGCAAAGGCGTTCACGGCGGAACAGCAGCGCCGATTCGAAGGGGCGTGTGACGCCATCGAGTCGGCCGGGATGCGCGTGCCTCGGCGCCATGCGTCCAACGCGGCTGGCACGCTCTACGCGAGGGCCCTCTACGACCTCGTCCGCCCCGGCATCGCGCTGTACGGCTACGAGCCCGATCCGTCGCGGGAGACCGAGCTTCAGCCGGTGCTCTCCCTCAAGGCCTGCGTCACCCACGTGAAGGATCTGAAGGCGGGGGAGCGCGTGTCCTACGGGCTTCGCTACGAACTGGCGACGCCCGCTCGGATCGCTACCGTGCCCCTCGGGTATGCCGACGGGGTGCCTCGCCGGCTGTCGACGAATGGTGCGACGGTGCTGGTGGGGGGCGAGCATCGACCCATCGCCGGCACGATCACCATGGACCAATTCCTGGTCGACTGCGGGCCAGGATCGGCCGTGACGGTCGGTGACGAAGTCGTGCTGCTCGGACGCCAAGGCGATGCCGTGATCACGGCCGACGACTGGGCGCAACGCCTCGACACCATCAGCTACGAGATCCTGTGCGGCATCGGGCCCCGTGTGCCTCGGGTCTACCTCGGGTGATCACCGACGTGCCCGGTGTCCTCGCCGGGCATTGGACCGACGTGCAGGCCCGCACCGGGTGCACGGTCGTGCTGTTGCCTGAAGGCACGGTGGCTTCGGGAGAGGTGCGCGGCGGGGCGCCTGGAACACGCGAGTTCGAGCTCTTGCGACCAGAGCGCCTCGTTGCGCACATCGACGCCGTGGTCTTGACGGGCGGCTCCGCATTTGGGTTGTCGGCGTGCGATGGCGTGGTGGCCTGGTGCGAGGAGCAAGGTCGAGGGTTCGTGACCGCCGCCGCGCGCGTGCCCATCGTCGTCGGCGCGGTGCTCTACGACCTTGCCGTCGGCGACGCGTCCGTTCGTCCAGGTCGCGAGCAGGGCTACGCCGCCTGCGCGACGGCTTCGTCTGGCGTCCTCCCTCTGGGCGCCGTGGGTGCGGGCACGGGTGCAACGATCGGCAAGTGGCGCGGCCGCGACAGCACTCGCCCCGGAGGCATCGGCTCTGCCACTCGACGCGATGGCGAGTTGATCGTGTCGGCCCTCGTGGCCGTCAACGCCTTCGGCGACCTGCTCGGCCCCGGCGATGGGGAACCGCCGTTGCCGCCTCGCCCGACGGAGGTCCTTGCTGGGGAGGTCGCGAACGTCGTCGGAGGTGAGAACACCACGATCGGCGTGATCGTGACGAACGCCCGACTCGACAAGGTCGGCTGCCTCCTGGTTGCGCAATCGGGGCACGATGGACTCGCCCGCGCCCTCGAGCCGGCCCACGCCACGCTCGACGGCGACGCCGTGATCGCCTGTGCGACCGGGTCCCTCGACCAGCTCGACGAGCTCGACGATGGCCCTTCGATCGACCGCATCCGCGTCCTCGCGGCGCGGGCGTTCGCCGCCGCCATCCGCTCGGCCGTCAACGAACCGAGCGATACCACTCCTGCCACGCCCGGGTGAAGGCGGTGTCGAAGCGTCCGTAGATCTTGCGCAAGCTCTCGCCCGTCCAACCTTCGGGGAGCAACTCCCGGGGGAGGAGCGGGTCGGACTGGAGGTGGCGCAGCACGTCGGCGGAAAGCACGAAGGTCGGCGCCAGGACGGCGACGCCCTCTCGCTCGAGGCGGGGCAGCCAGGATTCGAGTTCGACCTCGAGCTCGCCAGCGTGCGCGGACCATCCGGCAAGGTCCCAGAGTGACGCCGCCGTATCTGCCGGGTCGTCGAACGTCGCCTTGATCCACTCGCACCCTGATGCTGTGGGCCGGTCGCCGGGCAAGTTGTCGGGGCG
>JBKJLN010000369.1:0-3646 GCA_046596935.1 Acidimicrobiales bacterium | reverse complement strand
ATCGGCGTCCGCCGGGCCATGGCCGCCGCCGGCCGGGAGGTGCCGATCCAGGTGCAGGTCACCATCGAGCAGACGGGGCGCATGCTCACCGGCACCGAGACCGGCGCGGCCACGACCGCCCTCGTAGCCATGCGACCGGACGTGATCGGGCTGAACTGCGCCACCGGGCCGCGCGAGATGAGCGAGCACCTCCGCCACCTCACCACCCACTCGCGGATCCCCATCTCGTGTCTCCCCAACGCCGGCCTCCCATCAGTGGTCGAGGGGAAGATGCACTACGACCTCACGCCGGCCGAGCTCGCCGACTTCCATGCTCGCTTCATCACCGAGCTCGGCGTGTCGGTCGTCGGAGGGTGCTGTGGTACCTCGCCCGAACACCTGCGCCATGTGGTCGAGAAGTGTCGAGATCTCACGCCGGCGGTGCGTCCGTTCGCCGACGATCCCGGCTTGGCCTCGCTCTACAGCCACACCTCCTACGATCAGTCGCCGTCGTACCTCGCCGTGGGCGAGCGCACGAACGCCAACGGGTCGAAGAAGTTCCGCGAGCTGATGCTCGACAGCGAGTGGGAGTCGTGCGTCCGCATGGCGCAAGACGCCGTCGGCGAGGGCTCCCACGTCGTCGACCTGTGCGTCGATTACGTGGGCGAAGACGGCGTCGAAGACATGGACGAGCTCGCCTCCCGCTTCGCCACCCAGGTGACGATTCCGATCATGCTCGACTCGACCGAGCCGCCGGTGATCGAGGCCGGGCTGCAGTGGATCGGCGGTAAGGCCATCCTCAACTCCGTCAACCTCGAGGACGGGTCGGCCGAAGGTACGCGCCTCGACCGGTTCCTGTCGATGGCCCGCGAGTACGGCGCGGCGGTGGTGTGTACGTGCATCGACGAACAGGGCCAGGCTCGAGACGCCGAGTGGAAGCTGCGGGCGGCCCGCCAGATCTACGAGCTCGCCGTTGATCGCTACGGCATCGCTCCGGGCGATCTGTTCTTCGACCCGCTGGCGCTCACGCTGTCGACGGGGATCGAGGAGTCACGTCGCGACGGAATCGAGACCCTCGAGGGCATCAAGCGCATCAAGGCCGAGTTGCCGGGCGCCAAGACGATCCTCGGTCTTTCGAACATCTCGTTCGGTCTCTCACCGGCGATCCGCCACGTCCTCAACTCGGTCTATCTGCACGAGTGTCAAGAAGCGGGGCTCGACGCCGCCATCGTGCACGCAGCCCGCATCCTGCCGTTGAACCGCATCGATCCGAAGCACGTCGAGGTCTGCCTCGACCTCATCTACGACCGGCGTGATCCGTCGAAGAACTATGACCCCCTGCAGGAACTGCTGCGGATGTTCGAGGGCGTCTCGTCGGCCGCCCTGACCAAGGAGGATCGATCCGGCTGGGCCGTCGAGGACCGGCTGAAGCAACGCATCATCGACGGAGACCGCGACGGCCTCGACGTCGACCTGGCCGAGGCGTTGTCCGAGAAGCCGGCGCTCGGCATCGTGAACGACGACCTGTTGGCCGGCATGAAGGTGGTCGGCGAGCTCTTCGGTTCCGGGCAGATGCAACTGCCGTTCGTGCTGCAATCGGCCGAGACCATGAAGGCCGCAGTCCGCTATCTCGAACCGCACATGGAGAAGGCCGATCAGGGCGGGAAGGGCACGCTGGTCCTGGCCACGGTGAAGGGCGACGTACACGACATCGGCAAGAACCTCGTCGACATCATCCTCACCAACAACGGCTACACGGTGCACAACCTCGGCATCAAGGTTGCAGTCACCGAGATGATCGACAAGGCCCTCGAGGTCGGCGCCGACGCCATCGGCATGAGCGGTCTGCTCGTGAAGTCGACCCTGATCATGCGGGAGAACCTCCAGGAGTTGAACTCCCGCGGCCTGTCGGCTGGCGTGCCCGTGCTGTTGGGCGGCGCCGCCCTGACGCGCACGTATGTCGAGCGTGACCTCCGCACCATCTACGAGGGCAAGGTCTTCTACGGCAAGGATGCCTTCGAGGGCCTCCGCACCATGGACCGGTTGATGGACTTGAAGAAGACCGGCGCCGTCGACGATGCCTTTGGCCGCGAGATCGCCGAGTCCGACCGGCTGTCGCGCACCGATCGGGTGGCGGCCGAGCGGGCGACTCTGGATCCCGCGTCGCTCCCATCGCGTTCACCTGAAGTGACGGCTGACAACGAGATCTTCGTGCCGCCGTTCCTGGGCTCGAAGGTGGTGAAGGGCATCTCCCTCGACGAGATCGCCGCGTATCTGAACGAGACGGCGCTCTTTCGCACGCAATGGGGCTTCAGGCCCGACAAAGCCAAGGGCGAGAAGGACGAGGACTTCAAGGTTCGCATCCGATCCATCCTGCGAGAGCAACTGGCGTCGGCTCGCTCCTCGGGCGTGCTGCTGCCCCAGGTGGTCTACGGCTACTACGCCGTCAATGGCGACGGAGACGATGTCGTCGTGTGGTCGGACGCAGCTCGGACATCCGAGGTGGCCCGATTCTCCTAATCCCGCCAGATCGTCGAGCCCTACCTGTGCATCGCCGACTTCTTCCGTCCGATCGCATCGGATGAGGCCGACTACGCCTCCTTCCACATCGTCACCATGGGCAACGACGTCACCGAGGCGGCGGCCCGCTTGAAGGAAGAGGACCGCTATCAGGACTACCTCTTCCTGCACGGCATCGGGGTGGAAATGACCGAGGCCCTGGCCGAGCTCTGGCACCGCCGAATCCGCGAGGAGTGGGGCTTCGCCGACGAGGACGGTCCATCGCTGTCGGGTCTCTTCCGACAGCAGTACCGGGGTGGCAGGTATTCGTGGGGCTACCCGGCGTGCCCCGACCTCGAGGACAACGCGAAGGTGGCGGAGCTGCTCGGCGCCGATCGCATCGGGATCGCCTGCGGTGAGGGCACGAGCTGGCAGTACCACCCCGAGCAGACCACCTCGGCGATCATCTGCCACCACCCGCAGGCGAAGTACTTCGTCGCCCGCTGAGCCCGCACTCCCGCTTCTGGTCCGGCTCGACCAGGAAGCCACGGGTCACATGACGACGTCGCCATCGGCAGTTCGAGCCGTGATCTGCCCGTCGCCCGGCCCGCTGCGAAGGGACAGTGGTACAGCAGTGCTGATCACCCAGCCGTCGAGGTCGCTGTCGACCAGCACGTACTGATCGGCTTCGAGCCGACGCAGTTCGATCGAGGAGCCATCGAGGATCAGCACCTCTTGCACGCCCATCTCCGAAAAGAACGGCAGCTTCTCGTAGGCCTCATCGTTGGGTGAACGGATCTCGACGACGAGCTCGGCCCTGCCCTCGACCCCTCGTGGGGAGACGTGCTCGGGCCGAGCGACGAGGTTGTCGGGCTGGCGGTAGTCGTCGCTTCGGCCCGGACGAAACAGCCCGGCTTCGTACACGGCGATCAACCCTTCGCGCTCTGCAAGCGCGTGAAGGAGCGCGACAAGGCGCGTGCCTCGATGCTGATGGCCCATGCTCGGCGGCGGCACCATGTGCAGCACCCCATTCCACATCTCGTCGAAACGGTCGTGGCCGAGCCGGCGACGCTCCTCGAGCATCGCCTCTGGTACTTCCAAGAGCACGGCCTTCATCATGCCTCCGACCATACGAGTGGGGTACGACATTCTCCCATGGTCGATGGGA
>JBKJLN010000347.1:0-3435 GCA_046596935.1 Acidimicrobiales bacterium | reverse complement strand
GGGGCGTTTGACGCTGCAAACGGGTGCCGTCGTTCACGCAGTGCTGTACACCGATGCGCGCATAGAGCAGGCGCAGGTAGTCGTAGACCTCGGTGATGGTGCCGACCGTCGAACGGGGGTTGCGGCTGGCCGACTTCTGATCGATGGAGATAGCCGGACTGAGGCCCTCGATGAAGTCGACGTCGGGCTTGTCCATCTGCCCGAGGAATTGACGCGCGTACGACGACAGCGACTCCACATAGCGCCGCTGACCCTCGGCATAGATGGTGTCGAAGGCGAGGGACGATTTGCCCGAACCGGACAGGCCGGTGAACACGACGAGCTTGTCGCGCGGCAGTTCGAGGCTGACGTTGCGGAGGTTGTGTTCCCGGGCCCCGCGGATGACCATCAGGTCCTGCTGCATCCCGAGAGGTTACCGGGAGAACAGGTGTTCGATCACGGATCCTTCATCCACCTCGTGACCCGGAGGCCGACGCCTTCGAAGAGTCGCAGGTCAGCTGGGCCGGCAGCAGTGAAACCCTGAAACCGCAGGGGGCGATCTCCCACTTCCGCCACAGCCACGAACTGCTCGATGCCAGCCTGGGCGAGTACAGCGGTGGCGGCAGACGGACCCGCCGTCGACGACAAGGTCAGCCACCGCTTGTCGCCGTAGGTAGCCCCACCTTCCCGGGCCAAGTGGGTGACGCTGCTGACGATCACTGGCTCCGACCGGCCCTCCAGTGCGGCGATCGTCCTTGCGACGTCGTGGGTGCGGACCGACGTCCATGCCAGGCCGAAGACGGTCGTCGCCACGGCTAGGGCGGCGAAGGCGGCGGCGACCGGCCGGGGCCGGCGCTCGAGGGCCGTCCAGCCGAGCACCGCCAGCAGGAGCCCGCTCACGAGCAGGTACCGGCCGGCCCACTGTGGACCGGCGCCACCCCGGAGCTGTGTGGCCAACACGACCGGGACGGCGGCGAGGGCGATGGTCAGGACGAGGCGGCGACTGTCTTGGCGCGCTGAGTTCGGTCTGTCGAACGCAGCCCGCCCGAACGTGGCCCGCGTGGCGGCCGCGGATGCAACCGGGAGGACCCAAGCCGGCCCAAGGCCGGGGACGAAGCCGAGGCCGCTGGAGGCGGCCCTGACCAGCAGCAGCGCGCCGGCGCCGGCCACGGCCATAAGGGCAACGCCGGTGTCCCGTCGGCGCGCGGCCAAGGCGAGGAGCGCAGCGAACAATGCGCCGAGGGCCAATCCCGCCGGAGTGCCTTCGAGGCCGACGAGCGTGGTGGCCGCCTCCTCGAGCCGGCCACGGGGATCGTCGCCGACGCCCAGCGCCGTGCCGGCCACCCGGGAGGCCCGGACCGTCGACCCCACGACCCGACGCTCGACCGCTTCGTTCACCGTCAAGGGCACCAATGCGCCGAGGAGCAGCAACGCTCCGACGATCCCACCCGAGACCCATCGGCGGACGATCTGTGTGCGTTTGGGGGCCGTAGGGCCCCCGAAACGCACACAAAAGGCGAACACGACCGCAATCACGGCGACACCCAGGTACACCAGCGACTCGGTGCGCATCGTGGCGGCCACCCCGAACAGGCCGCCGGCGGCGGCCGCATGCCACCACCTTCCACGGTCAGCCAGCAGGTCGACCAGCAACACCACCGCCCAGGCCATCAGAGCGACGCCCAGGGAGTGCTCCCAGAAGTCGAGGGCATAGATCGTGAGGGGCGAGGCCAGGCCCAACAACCAGAACCCCTTCCAGGCCCACGACTCCCCCACGCCCATGCGGCGGAACAGCGCCAGCCCCGCGAAGCAAGCAGCGACCGATCCGGCCATGGGCACGAGCAACGCCGCCCGATAGCCGCCGACCCGGTACAGCAACCAGCCCACCCACAACGCCGGCAATGTGGTCACGTTCACCCACTTGCCTGACGCCGTGTGTGATGTAAAAGCGATCGGGTGGAGGGATCCGGTCGGATCGAACTCTTCCGCCCAGTATCCGAGGTCCGGGTCGAAGCGGCCGCGCTCGGCCATCACCTTCAGGGTGGCCACCTTGCCCCCGGTGTCGGTGCCGAGGAATCCCCGCTCCGAGTTCAGGAACGAGAGTCCCACGTAGGCCGCCAGCAGCAGCGCCCCCGCGGCAACGGCGCGACGCACCTAGGCCGAGACTTCCTTCAGTTCCTTCTTGAGGTCGTTGATCTCATCGCGCAACTTGGCGGCGTACTCGAAGCGGAGGTCGGCCGAGGCCTCGTTCATCTCCGCCGTCAACACGCGAACGAGGCGGGCGATCTCGTCACGCGGCAGGTTGGAGAAGTCGGACTTGTCGCGCTTGCGGTTGCGCTTGTCGGACCCCGGCACCGGCGCCCCGCCCTTGCCCCGACCAACCAACGAGAGGATGTCCGAGATGCCCTTGGCCACCGACACCGGGGTGATGTCGTGGTCGATGTTGTACTGCCGCTGCAACTCCCGCCGCCGTTCGGTCACGGAGATCGCCCGGGTCATCGAATCGGTCACGTTGTCGGCGTACATCACCACCTGGCCGTTGAGGTGGCGGGCGGCACGCCCGATGGTCTGGATGAGCGATGTCTCCGACCGGAGGAAGCCTTCCTTGTCGGCGTCGAGGATGGCCACCATCGACACCTCGGGCAGGTCGAGACCCTCCCGCAGGAGGTTGATGCCGACGAGCACGTCGAACTCACCCAGCCGGAGGTCGCGCAGGATCTCGATGCGCTGGATGGTGTCGATCTCGGAGTGCAGGTAGCGCACCCGGATGCCCATCTCGAGCAAGTAGTCGGTGAGGTCTTCGGCCATCTTCTTGGTCAGCGTGGTGACCAGCACACGCTCCTCGAGGTTGACCCGCTCGGTGATGGCCTCCATGAGATCGTCGATCTGCCCCTTGGTCGGCTTGACGATGACCTCGGGATCGAGCAGGCCGGTCGGGCGGACGATCTGCTCGACCACCTGGGTCGACTGTCCGATCTCGTACTTCGACGGCGTGGCCGAGAGGAACACGCACTGGTTGACACGCTCGTAGAACTCGTCGAAGCGCAGGGGCCGGTTGTCGGCGGCCGACGGCAGGCGGAAGCCGTGGTCGATCAGCGTCTCCTTGCGTGATCGGTCGCCCTCGTACTGGCCGTGCAGCTGCGGCACGGTGACGTGCGACGCGTCGATGATGCAGAGGTAGTCGTCCGGGAAGTAGTTCATCAGGGTCGACGGCGGGTCCCCCGACGACCGGCCGTCGATCGGCCCCGAGTAGTTCTCGATGCCGTTGCAGTACCCCAGCTCCTGCATCATCTCGAGGTCGTACTGGGTGCGCATCCGCAGCCGCTGGGCCTCCAGCAACTTGCCCTCCTTCTCAAAGGTGGCGAGGCGGTCCCGGAGCTCCACCTCGATGCGCTCGGTGGCCTTGCGCATCCGCTCCTCGCCCGCCACGTAGTGCGTGGCGGGGTACAGGACCAG
>JBKJLN010000273.1:0-2596 GCA_046596935.1 Acidimicrobiales bacterium | reverse complement strand
GTCTCGAACTCGATCTTCTTGGAGATGGCATCGCTGATGGTGGTCGTCTTCTCCACGAAGTCGAGCAGCTTGGCTCGGGTCGTATTGCCCGCCTTGATTCCGGAGAGCAGAAACTTCGCCGAGTCGTATCCCTCGGCCGAGTAAGTGCCGGAATCGGCGCTGTTCAGCTTCTTGTAGGCCTTGGCGAACGTCCCGAGCGCACCGGGCGAATCGTCCGTGGCCAGGTTGCACGGGCAGCTGAGCTGGGCACCCTCAGCGCCGGCAGCGCCGGCGGCGGTGATGAACCCGGCGTCGAGGGAACCGTCACCACTGATGAAGGTGGCCTTCACGCCGGCATCCGTCAGCTGCTTCTTGAGGCGACCCGCGGCCTCGTAGTAGCCACCGAAGAAGATGGCGTCGGGCTTGGCGGCCTGCACCTTGTTGACGGCGGCGGAGAAGTCCTGGCTCTTGGGGTCGATGGCCTCGGTGGCGACAATCGTGATGCCCTTGAGCTGAGGCGCCAGCTGATCGACGGCCAGGCCCTTTCCGTACTCGCTGTTGTCGTGCACGATGGCGATCGTCTTCGGCTTGAGCTTGGTGGTCAGGTACTTGGCGACACCAGCGGCTTGGGCATTGTCGTCGGCCAGCATGCGATGGAACACCTTCGAGCCCGGCACCACGTCGGCGAGGCCGGCGTTCGTCGCCGACGCGCTCACCATCACGAGCCCTTCTTCCTCGAGGGCCGGCAGCACGGCCTTGGTCTCGCCTGAGAAGGCGGGGCCGACGATGCCGAGGATGGTGTCGTCGTTGATGTACTTGTCCTTGACCGTGGGGGCCTGGGCAGGATCGCCCTGGGTGTCGAATTCCTTCAGATCGATCTTCAAGCCCTTGTTGGCGGCGTTGAACTCCTCGATGGCGACCTTGACGCCGTTGCGAATGTTGATGCCAAGGTTGCCGGCGTCGCCGGTCAGTGGCCCCACATAGGCGAGGGCGAACTCCTCTGCTTTGGCGTCGGACGTATCCGACTTCTTGTCGGTGCCGCTGGACGAGTCACTGTTGTTGTCATTGCTGTCGCCTCCACCGCAAGCGGCGAAGAGCATTGCTGCGATGACCAACAGGATCGGGAAGCGCCAGAACCGGCTTCGCTGCATGCCGTTCTCCCTCTTTGTAGGAACGTGTCTGTCACAGGAACGTAACGTGGCGAGTGTAGGCCGAGGATCCGGCAGAATCGCGGTGTGACCGAACTTCTCTACCTGCGGAATGCGATGGCGAGGGAGTTCGATGCACGGGTTGTCGAGGTCCGAGATGACGCCGTCGCCCTCGACCGCACCGCCTTCTATGCAACCGGCGGCGGACAGCCGAACGACACCGGCACGCTGTCGGGCCGCCGCATCGTCGACGTGCGCAAGGAGGGCGACCTCGTTTGGCACTCATACGAGGGCGAACCGCTCGCCCTCGGCACCACCGTCGAAGGCACCTTGGACTGGGATCGGCGTTACGCCCTGATGCGTACCCACACGGCGTTGCACATCTTGTGCGGTGTGATCTGGAACGAGTTCGGCAAGGCGGTCACCGGCGGCAACATGGAGCCCTTGTCGGCCCGGATGGATTTCGAATTCGATCCCCTGCCGGAGGGCTTCGGTTCGACGGTCGAGAAACTCGTCAACGAGGAGTGCGCGGCGGCCCGGCCCATCGAGGTGTCGTTCCTTCCCCGAGATGTGGCGGTGGTCGATGCCGACCTGATCCGCACCAAGGTCAGCCTCATCCCCGAGTCGGTCGCGCAGATCCGCGTCGTCGACATCGTCGGTCTCGACAAACAGGCCGACGGTGGCACCCATGTCGCCTCGACCGACGAGGTCGGCCGCATCCGGGTCGTCAAGACCGAGTCCAAAGGCAAGGGCAACAAGCGCGTCCGGATCGAGGTGCTCGATGCCTGAGGAGGCGCTGCTCGATCGTCTCCGCACCCGCCTCCTCCAACTCGATCGGGTGGTCGTCGCGTTCTCCGGAGGCGCCGACTCGGCCTTTCTCGCCTGGGTCGCCAACGACACCCTCGGGGCCGAGCGTGCCCTCGCCGTCACCGCCATCTCACCCTCGCTGGCTCCCGAGGAAGAGAGCGAGTGTCGGCAACTCGCCGAGGAGTGGGGACTGCGGTGGACGCCCGTCTTCACCGACGAGCTCGCCAATCCGGCGTACGCAGCCAATGACGGCGACCGCTGCTTCCACTGCAAGACGGCTCTGCTCGACGTCACCGAACCGTTGGCCCAGCGGGAGGGCGCGACCGTCGTCCTCGGCGTGAACCTCGACGACCTCGGCGACCACCGGCCGGGTCAGCGAGCGGCGGCCGAGCGGGGGTCAGCGTTTCCGTTGGTCGACGCCGGCTTCACCAAGGCCGACGTGCGCGCCTGGTCGAAGATGCTCGGATTGCGCACATGGGACAAGCCCGCCGCCGCCTGCCTGTCATCGCGCGTGCCCTACGGAACCCCTGTAACCCTGAGCGTCCTCTCGGGCGTGGCCAAGGCCGAGTCGGCCCTACGGCGAATGGGTTTCCGCCAGCTCCGTGTGCGCCACTACGGCGATACTGCCCGCATCGAACTCGACGGCGTCGAACTCCTTCGTG
>JBKJLN010000117.1:0-4195 GCA_046596935.1 Acidimicrobiales bacterium | reverse complement strand
TGTGCCTGGTCGATCGCCGCAAGGCCTGCGCCTGACCCGGCGGAGGGATCGGCGGGAACGAGCGGAACGCAGTCGACGTTCGATGGTTCCGACCGTCAGGGACGCGGCCGCTTGGTCGACGCCCTTCGGCGCGGTCCGGTTGGTTCGCTCGCCGTGGCGGCAGCGATGGGTTGGCCCGACGATCTCGAACGGGCGCGACGGGTCGCCGGAACCCTCGTCCGCGATGAACTGGTGGAACTCGACGAGGAGGGCACGTACTCGCTGCCGGCGTAGTCGTCGTTCTGTGTGCGTTTCGGAGCCCTCAGGGCCCCGAAACGCTCACAAATCAGAGGCGGGCGGGCTCAGCGCGGCGAGGATCTCGTCGACGGCGGCGTCGGCGAGGGCTCGCATCTCGACGTCGGTTCGGTCCTGGATCGGATGAGGGACGAAGACACGGGCGACGTCGAGTCCGATCGAACGCACCTGGGCCGCGGCTGCATCGATGAACGCGCTGGAGGCGACGAACACCGAGGGCAGGCCCCGACTCTCGAGATCGGCGATGTCGTGCACACTGCACGACGTGCACGAGCCTCAGTCGGCCAGTGCTTCGATGACCACGTCGCAGCGGGTGGCGATCTCGTGGCGCAGGTCGATCGGCGCGTTCTTCGTGAATGTCGGCTTGCGATAGCGGACGGTCTGCATCCCGCGCTCGATCAGCAGTTCCTCGATCCGGTCGAGGAACACGTCGCCTCGAGCCTTGGAGATGTCGAGCAAGCCGATGGTGAGCCCGGCGAGAGCGGCCGGACGCTGGTGCAGGGTGCGGGTTGCCGTCTGGCGCTCGCCTGTGGGGTCGAGCACCAACGTGCGGGTGCGGCCCGGTCGTGGGTCGGTCGGTGAAGTCATGCGCGCACCTCTCTCGTGACCGGCGTGCTGCCCGTGGACCCGCTGGCCCACCCCGCGATGATGGCCGAGAACAGTCCCGCCTCGCCGCCCGCGTGGCAGATCAGGAGCCCACCGTCGCGAAACTTCGGCAGCGTCGCACCGGCGAGCGACTCGGGAACACCTTCGGCGATACCGCCCGCACCCCGCACGATCTCTGATCCCTGGAGTTGGAGACGGGCCAGCAACTCCTCGAGGAGTCGGGCTCTCGACCATCCGGCTTCGCGGAACACACGACCGTGTTCGGGCGATATCACCAGCAATGCGTCGAAGGCGATGGGGAGCTTCGGATGGGCGACGGTGCGGAGGCAGGCGGCCAACGTCGAAGCCAACGACTCCGGAGTGCGCGAGAGCTGGTCGACCACCGGCTGCACCCCGGAGCCGGCGAAGAGCGTCACCGTCGACGCCCCTGCAGCGGCCCCACGACTCACCGAGAGCGGATCGAACGGCGACCCCTCTTCGTCCTCGGCGAAACAGAAGGTGTACTTGCCCGGGTTCCCCTGCGTCGCCCGGTCGACCTCGCCGGGACGGCCGCCGCCCACGTTGCGAATCACCAGTTGGAGGGCCCGACCGATGGTGGCGTTGGCCCGATTGCCCTGCCCGAGAGCGTTGATCCCTCCGTTCATCCCGATGGCGTTTCGGATGGGTCCGTTGACGATCACGACCGGGCTGGAGTGGTAGGTGGTGGCGAGCAGGCCATGGCCGTTGAACTCGTCGGTACAGGCCGCCTCGACGGCGGCGAGCACCAAGGGGAGGTACTCCGGCTTGCACCCCGCAAGCACGGCGTTGACGGCGACTTTCTCGACCGTGCACTCGACGAGGTCGGGCGGCACGACGGCCACGATCTCCTCCGGGCTCCGGGTGGTGCCCTGGAGCATGCGCAGCACCCGAACTTCGGTCGGGGTCACGACGGGCAGGCCGTCCGTCCAGCCCCGCTCGAACATGGCTTCGGCTTCGTCCTCGAGCTCGGCCAGCTCGACCCGACGTGAGCGAAGGGTCGAGCCCCGGAAGCGCACATCGAGCTCATCGGCGATGCCGGGGTCGAGCGTTCGAGACCCGCAGCCAGGACGCCACTCGGGCAGATCGTCGCCGAGGTCGGCTTCGCCGCTGACCCGGCGCCATTCGCCTCGTTGCCAGCCGATCAGCCGCTCGACCTCGACGCCGTTCCGCACCACCAGCAGGGTGGGGACGGTCTCGACGCCGAGGGAGTAACTCGCCTCGAGCCCGCTCTGCTCGTCTTCGGAGATGACGTGGACGGTCATCCCGTCGAGCACCGGGCGCACCATGGTGCACGTTGCGCATTCCTCTCGAACGATGGCGACGAGACCATCCGGCAGGTCGACGGTGGACGGGGTCACGAGGCCAGGAAATCGAGGATGAGGCCGTTGACGGTGTCCGGCTGTTCGAGGTGGAGGAAGTGGCCGGCGCCCTCGACGATCACCGCACCCGCGACGTTCCCGGCGATCTCGACGCCGATGCAGCCGTCGTTCGCCCCATGCAGGTAGAGCAAGGGCTGCGGCGGGTCCTTTCCGAGAGCGGCGGCTTCGTCGGCCAATTCGGGGGGCAGGGGAGCGCTCCCGAAGGCGGTGCGGTAGTACCCGAGGGCGGCCGACAGGTTGGCCCCGGCGCCGAGCGATTCTCGGATGTGAACGAGGTCGTCGCCGGCGTCGTAACCGGGCGACCAGTCCTGCCAGAGCCGTGCGATGAATTCGAGGTCGTTGCCCGGCACGACCATGTCGGCCAACGGGCTCTGGAAGAAGAACATGTACCAGGAACGCCGCAGCTGCTCATACGTCAGGAGCCCGGCGCCGAAGACCCGACCCGGGGGCAGTGCCATGGCCACGACCTTGCGCCAACGGTCTGGCCACCGAGCGGCGGTGCCGTAGGCGGGCTGGGCGCCCCAGTCATGGCCGATGACGACGGCACGGTCGTCGCCTCCCAGGGCCTGATGCAGCGCGCCGGCATCGGCAACCAGGCTGGCCGAGGAGTACTGACCATCGGCAGGTATCGCGGTGGGCGCGTACCCGCGCATGAAGGGCGCCACCGCTCGGTAGCCCGCGCCGGCCAGCGCCGGAAGGAGGTGCCGGTAGCCCCAGGCCGTGTCGGGGAAGCCGTGGAAGCAGAGGGCCAGGGGCCCGTCCTCGGGTCCCGTGGCCAGGTAGGCGAACTCGAGGCCATTGGCCGTGACCGATCCAGTGTCCAGCGACATGCGGCGACTCTACGACCGAGGCTCGCCGGGGCGAGCACGCAGCGTGACCCTCATGGGAAAGGTCAAGAGGGCCCTCTCGGGTGCCGATCGAGAGACGTGGCCCATCCGATGCTCGACGCGCTCCTCGGTGCCCTCGCAGAGGCGGATGGCTCCGATCTGCACGTCAAAGTGGGCTCTCCGCCGCGGATGCGGGTGCATGGTGCCTTGCGTCGTATCGAGGAGGCGCCCCAGGTCACGCCGGAGCTCACGGCGGAGATGGCGGGAGCGATCATGCGTCCTGACGTCGCCGACACGTTCGAGAAGCGCAACGACGCCGACTTCGCGTATTCCGTGCCCCACATCGGGCGGTTCCGCGTCAATGCCTTCCGGCAGCGGGGCACCGTTGGCATGATCTTTCGCCGCGTCCGGACCGATCCGCCGGCGTTCGCCGAGCTCGGCCTGCCGGAAGTCGTGGCTCGGCTGAGCCAGGAGCACCGCGGGCTGGTGCTCGTCACCGGGCCGACCGGCTCGGGAAAGACGACGACGCTGGCGGCGATGATCGATCACATCAACGAGACGCGCGAGTGCAACATCGTCACCATCGAGGACCCGATCGAGGTCCTCCATCGCGACAAGCAGGCGTCGATCAACCAGCGCGAGATCGGCACCGACACCGCCGACTACCCGTCGGCCATGCGACGGGTGCTGCGTCAGGACCCCGACGTCATCTTCATCGGCGAGATGCGGGATCCCGAGACCGTGTGGGCGGCGCTGGCTGCGGCCGAGACCGGCCACCTCGTCATCTCGACGCTGCACACCACCAACGCCACCGAGACGGTGAACCGCATCGTCGACTTCTTCCCGCCGTTCCAGCAGAAGCAGATCCGCCTGACTCTGGCCTCGTCCCTGCGGGGTGTGGTCAGCCAGCGGCTGCTGGACCGAGCGGATGGCAACGGCCGGGTCCCCGCGGTCGAGGTCATGAGCATGACCGGACGGGTCTTTGACCGCATCGTGGACTCCGAGAAGGAGGGCACCATCGAAGAGGTCATCGCTGACGGTGAGTACTACGGCATGCAGACCTTCGACCAG
>JBKJLN010000093.1:0-11275 GCA_046596935.1 Acidimicrobiales bacterium | reverse complement strand
GCCGGGCGCAAGACGCTGGCCCGCTCACTTGCGGTGTAGCCGGTGTCGGCGTTGCCCACGACGGCGGTCGTCCGTCCCGCCCGATGGAGGGCGTCGGCCAGCGCTCCGGGATAGCTCGTCAGATAACGCCCGCCGTTGAGCCTCCGGGTTGCCGGCCCTCCGACCACGACCACCTCGCCATCGGCCTTCCGTCCGGTCCTCCGTTCGAGAGCCTGGCGAGCCGTCGCCCCCTCGAGACCCGACTCGCTGTCGAAGGCCAGGCCGCCCACATCCTCGGCCTTCACGCGCGTGCCGGCGCCGAGGCTCGCATACCCCTCGGTGATGTTGGGCCGACCCGAGAGCGTTCGTACGCTGGTAGCCGCGACCGCGCTCGACCGCAGGAGCCGGTCATATGCCGGGAGCCGGCCGGTCCCGACGTCGTCCCAGCCGAGACGGGGAATGCCGAAGACGACGACCTTCGAACGGCCCGCGAGCGCACCTTCGCTCCTCGGTTCGGCCCGACCGCCGGAGATCAGAGCCAGCGACGTCGCCACGAGGAAGGCGATGGCGACAACGCCGACCCGCAGCGCCGGCGACGTCAATCGTGGCCACAGCGCTCGCAGGATGTCGGCGCCCTGGCGACCCCGATGGCGAAAGCCCGAAAGCCGTCGACCCGTATGTCGGTGATCCATGGCGACGTCGATTTCGAGAACGCGAGCACCAGCGCGGACGGCGTCGATGGTGAGGGCGGTCTCGAGTCCGAACCGATCGGCCAGCGGCAACGAACGGAGGAGTTCTCCTCGCACTGCTCGCTGCCCCGACAACGGGGCTCGGGCAGCGAATCCACTGGCGCGCAGGATCCCCGACGCGGCCAGCTTGCGCACGGATCCGAACCCGCCCTTCCTCCCGGCGCCCGGGAGAACCGCCACCGTCATGTCGGCGCGGTCGTCGAGCACGGGGGCGAGGAGGGCGTCGGCCAACCCGGCCGTTTCCCCGAGGTCGGCGTCGATCAGCAGGTAGACGTCAGCGTCGGGAGCGGCGGCTATCCCTGCAGCTACGGCCCCTCCCTTGCCGCGGTTCTCCGGAAGTGAAATGACGGTCGCCCCGGCAGCTGCCGCCAGCGCAGCGGTCTGATCGCGAGAGCCGTCGTCGACGACGACGACCGAATCGACGTCGCCGAGGGCGCGCAACGAGGCAACGGTCGCTTCGATCGACTCGGCACGGTCCTTGGCCGGAACGACGGCGACGACGCTCACGCTCACGCTCACGGAACGTCCTCCGGGAGGATGCGGGCATCAGGACCGAACCCGTAATGGCCGCTCTGTCCGCCGCGAAGTTCGCGAAGGGCGAGAACCGCAGCCACCCGGCCGCGGAAGTCGTCGATGTTGTCGACTGAGCTGATCCTCCCGGCAACAGCCGAATTCTTCCGCAGCACCTGCACGAACTCGGGGGGAACCTCGGCCCCCTTTGCCGACTTGGGTTTCGGAGGGCGGACGGGCTGTGCGGCCAGGACGGGTAGCCGTGCCGCCGAGAGCCGGTCGACCAGCGGCTCGGCCAATTGCGCCGGCGGCACGTCGGCGCTGTCCCCGGACACGACGACGAACAGCGAATTCGGCCGCGGAAGCTCGGGCACGCCCACGTTCGAATCCGCACCGGGCAGCGAACTCGGGTCGAAGTCGAAGAAACCGGCATCCAGCAAGGACGTGACGAGAGGCCCACCGTCGCCGGTCGTCGACCATGCGGTTGTGACGGCGATGAGCGCCGCTTGGCGAAGATCCTCGGGCCGGGTCGTCGGAGCGGCGTCGAGAATGCCCGCCAACTGGCGACCGTCGTCTCCGCTGGACAGCTTCCACTTGTCGGTGAACCAGAGGATCCCGTCGACCGTCGCTCCCGACGCCACCAGCGTGTCGCGGGCACTCTCGACGACACCTCGGTCCACCCCGGACGTGCCGACCACGAAGACCGTCGTGCCCGTCAGACGACCGGCCACGATCCGGTCGGCAGCCGCCGACGAGAACTGACCCCAACGCTCGAGGTCGGTTCGGAGGCGGTCGTTCTCGTTGTTGGTGGCCTCCCGGCGCGACGCCACTTCGGCCAACTGTCCTTCGATGCGATTGACCGTGGCGCGGTCGACGACGCCCGCTCCAATGGTGATACCAGCGGCCAGGGCCAGGAACACGGCGGTCAGAGAAACGAGGTGATAGCGGAAGTTGATCATCGACGGAAGACCGACTCCCAGAGGTCGCGCACATACAGGCGCGTGCTGTCGAGGAAGACCTGGGGCAACACGATGCCCACGATCACGGCGAAGACCAGCATGGCCGCGAACAGGAACAGCACGAGGTCGCGCTTGCGGAGCCGGCTCTCGTAGAGCCGACTGACTCCCTTGGCGTCGACGAGAATCGGACCGACCTTCAGCCGGGTCAGGAAGGTCGACGCCATGCCGGCTCGGCCCTTGTCGAGGAACTCCACCATCGACGCATGCGTACCGACGGCCACGATGAGCTTGGCCCGCTTCTCGTACGCCAAGAGCATGGCGATGTCCTCGCTGGTCCCGCCGGCGGCGAAGAGGGTGTATTCCACGCCGAGCTCGTCGAGGCGTTGCGCGCCGGGCGCTTTTCCTCCGGCGTACGCATGGACGATCAGATGGGCTCCACAGCGCAGTGCCGCGTTCGAAACCGAGTCGAAGTCACCGATGATGACGTCGGGTCGCAGTCCCACCTCGAGCAGGGCGTCGGCGCCACCGTCGACGGCGATGAGCACGGGACGGACCTCGCGCACGTAGGTCCCCCGGAGCGCGTTCAGGTCGTCCTTGTAGTCGTGCCCGCGCACGACGATGAGCACGTGGCGACCGGTCAGGTCCATCCGCAATTCGGGGAGATCAGGTGAATCGAGGATGAGGTTGCGCTCGCGCCGCATGTACTCGAGGGTGTTCTCGGCGAAGCGTTCGAGCTCGTCACCCATCGTCGCCTTGGCGGATTCGTACGCCGCCTCGAGCGATTGCAGCGACTGGCGATGGCCTGAGGCGACGAGGGCCGGGCCGACCCAGAGCTCCCCTCCCTCGATCCGGACCATCTGGCCGTCGGTCAGGTCATCCATGATCTCCCCGCCGACGTCATCGAGGAGGGCGATGCCGGCGGCGGCGAGGAGGAGCGGGCCGACGTTCGGATAACGGCCGGAGATCGACTGGCTGGCGTTCACGACGCCCGACACCCGGGCCTCGATCAACCCCTCGGCGGCGATGCGGTCGAGATCCTCGTGATCGACGACAGCGATGTCGCCAGGATCGAGCCGCTTGATCAGATTCTTGGTGCGTCGATCGACGCGCGCCCGTCCAGTGGCCCCGCCGAGGTCGAGGGGCTGCTCGACCTCTCTCACCGTCGACGCTCCCGCGCGGCAGAGGCCAGGAGTTCCTCGGCGTGATGACGGGCAGTCTCGCTGCCCGGCTGGCCCGACAACATGCGCGAGAGTTCGACGACGCGTCCGGCATCGTCGAGCACCTCGACCGTCGCCACCGTCCGCCCTTCGGCTTCGACCTTGCGGACAGAGATCTGCTGGTCGGCGAAGGCCGCGACCTGCGGGAGGTGGGTCACGACCAACACCTGGTGGTCGACCGCCAGCGCGGCGAGCGCTCGGCCCACTGCAACCGCAGCGGCTCCCCCGATGCCAGCGTCGACCTCGTCGAACACCAGGGTCGGCGGCGCGTCGGTGAGGACGAGGCGAGCGGCCAGCATCGTTCGCGCCAACTCGCCACCCGATGCCACCTTCGTCAGCGGAAGCGCCGGCTCGCCCGGATTGGCCGCCAAGAGGAACACGACGGCGTCGCCAGGGTCGTCGCCGTCCACCCGGATCTCGAAGCGGGCCCGCTCGAGTGCGAGCTGCTGGAGGTGTCCCTCGATCGCCGACGCCAGCCGCGGTGCCGCGGCGCGCCGTTGTGACGACACCGACGCAGCTGCTCGCGCGATGTCCTTATCGACGCCGGTCCGCTCGGCCTCCAGCTGGGTGACGCGTTCGTCGTGCGACTCGAGCTCGTCGAGCCTCGCTTCGACCGACGACGCGAATGCCATGACGTCAGTGAGGCTCTCGCCGTATTTGCGCTGCAGTTCCCTGAGCAATTGCCGACGAGCGCGAAGCTCGGCCAGCCGCTCGGGGTTTTCATCGAGTGCCTCTCCGGCATCGCGGAGGTCGCCGGACGCATCACTGATCTCGGCCTGCAGCGATCGCAGTCGGGGCTCGAACGAGGCCAAGCCCGGCCGCCCGACCAAGGCTGAAAGTGCCAGTCCGAGCGCGTCAGCGGCGCCGCCGTCACCCGTGAGCGCCTCGTGTGCAGCGGCGGCGGCTTGGCGTGCAGCATCAGCATCCGCGAGCGATTCTTCCTCGACCTGCAGTCGGGCTTCCTCATCCGGATCCGAGAGACCGGCACCTCGGAGCTCAGCTGCCTGGAAGCGGAGCAACTCGATCTCGCGCGCCCGCGAACGGACATCGCCGCCGATGGCGTCGAGGGCTGCGTCGATCTCGCGACGTTTCCGGCGTGCTTCTTGCAGCGGCGCGTGATCGATACCGGCGAAGGTGTCAAGGGCGCCGCGCTGCACGGCGGGCGAGAGCAGCGACTGGTGGGCGTGCTGACCGTGCAGGTCGACGAGACCCGCGCCCGCCTCGGCCAATGCCGCCAAGGGCGCCATCCGGCCGTCGACGTAGGCCTTCGAGCGACCGCTCCCGGCAGCCGGGATCGTTCGAACCAGCACCGTCTCGTCGTCGCCCACCAGGAACCGGCCCTCGACCACGGCTTCGGGGGCCCCGGGACGCACCAGAACCGGATCGACTCGGCCGCCGACCAGAGCTTCGATGGCCTCGACGAGCAGGGTCTTGCCGGCACCGGTCTCGCCGGTGAGCGCCGTCATTCCGGGGCTGAGACTCAGATGCAGTCCGGCGATGACGCCGAGGTTGGCCACTCGGAGTTCGAGGATCATCGGCCTACCGATCCGCCAGACCGAACTTGGCCTTGAGGATCTGGTGGAACGTACGGCGCCCGAAGCGCACGAGCCTGGCGGGATGCGCACCGGCCCGACACACCATGGCGTCGCCCGGGCCCAGGTTGCCGATGTGACGACCATCGACGAGCAGGGTGGCCAGTCGTCCCTCGAGCACCTCCACCCGCACTTCCTCGTCCGGACCGACGACGAGCGGGAAGTCGAAGAGCTGGTGCGGCGACACCGGTTTCACGATCATCGCCCGCAGCGTCGGTGAGACGACGGGACCTCGCACCGAAAGGTTGTAGGCCGTCGACCCCGTGGGCGTGCTCACGATCAGCCCGTCAGCGGCGTAGGTCGTGAAGGCCTCGCCGGCGATGCCGAGGCGGAGGTGCACGGTGTGACCCGGCATCGTCTTTTCGATCCACGCCTCGTTCAGTGCATGGGTGACCTCGAATTTCCCTTCACTCGACACCTCCAGCGTCATCCGTTCCTCGAGAACGAACTCGCCGCTGAAGAACCGCTCCAGCGCCGACTCGAGCTCGTCCGGTTCGCACTCGGTGAGGTAACCGAGGTGGCCGACGTTGATGCCGAGGATCGGCACGCCCCCCGGAGCAACCAGTTCGACCGTCCGCAGCATCGTGCCGTCGCCCCCGAGGGAGACGGCGAGGTCGAGCGACTCGCACAGCCGGTCGTCGGGGCAGGCGAATTGGCTCAGGCCGGCCGCCTCGGCATCGTCGGCAGGAAGCCGTACTTCGTGGCCACGCTCCGCCAACCAAGCGACTGCCCGGGTCGCCAGGCGGCCGGCCTCGGGCCGGTCGCGATGGACGATCATCCCGACCTTGGCCATCAGCTGGCGGCCTCGGCGATCGCGGCATCGAGCGCCCCATCGTCCACGCCCGCGTCGGCAGTGTGCGCGCGCAGGTGAACGAGGAACTCGACGTTGCCGTCGGCCCCCTTGAGGGGTGAAACCATGACCCCCATCATCGCCGCTCCCTCGGCGCGAAGGGCGGAGGTCGTCTCGCCGAGGACGCGACGCCACACCGTGGGGTCGCGCACCACTCCCCTTCCCTTCGACACTTCGGCGCGGCCGGCCTCGAACTGGGGCTTGACCAGCACGACGACGTCGGCGCCCACACCTGCGTTGACGCCGAGCAGGGCGGGAGCAACGGTCGACAGCGAGATGAAGGAAAGGTCGGCGACCACGGTGTCGGCGGGTTCGTCGAGCACCAGCGAACGCACGTTGGTGCGCTCGCGAACGATCACCCGCGAATCGGCCCGCAATCGCTCGTGCAACTGGCCGTATCCCACATCAACGGCAACGACCGACCGTGCCCCTCGCTGCAACAAGCAGTCGGTGAAGCCCCCGGTCGAGGCACCGGCGTCGAGCGCTTGCTGGCCGAGCACGTCGATTCCGAACCGCTCGAGGGCGGCGTCCAGCTTCTCGCCACCTCGCCCCACGAAGCGCTTGGGCGGGCCGATGAGCACCACGGGCTCGTCGGCACCGACCATGCGGGCGGCTTTGTCGGCAGGCGCTCCGCCGACGAGCACCCGCCCTGCGACGATGGCTTCCTGGGCCTGCTGCCGGCTTTCCGCCAACCCACGGCGAACGAGCTCGGCGTCGAGGCGCCGGCGCGCCCGCCCGCTCAGGACTTCTTCGGAGCCGACTTCTTGGCCGGGCCGGTCTTCTTGGCCGGAACGGCTGCCGTCGCGGCATTCCCTCCGGCCTTCGCCGACGGCGGCACGATGAGCTTTTTGGGGGCGGCCGGCTTCTTCACCACGCCGGGGACGACGAGCGGGCTCTTGACAGCCGCAGCCGTGGCCGCCTTCTTCACTGCGGCATCCTTCTTGGCTGCCTTCTTGGCGGCGACTACAGGTCCGGGGTCGACGACCTCGGCCACGTTCTCGACGGCCTCATCGACCTTCTCGGCCGCATTGGTGACGGTGGACGAGAGCCCGGCCCGCTTGGCCAGGTCCTCGAGACCGAGGTTGCGAAGCTGATCAGCGATCTCCGAGCGGATCATGGCGACGAGGTCCTCGGTGTTCTTGCGACTGCGCTCGAGAAGCGTCTCGATGACTTCCTCGGCCTCCTTGCGACGCACGTCGCCCGCCTTCACCAGGTCCTTGACGAACTCCTCGGCCCGCTCCCGGCTGAGCTGCGTGAAGGCCATGCCGGCGTCGAGGTATCGCTTCAAGATGTCGTTCTGAGCCATGCGCAACGGTACCCGCCGAGGGTGCGCGCTTGCAAAAGTACGCACCCGCCGCTGGATAGGGTCAGCGAGGTGATCCCGCTCAAGGATGACAACCCGACTCGCACCCGACCCATCGTCACCATGGTGCTGATCGTCGCCTGCGTTCTCGTCTGGTTCGGGGTTCAGAAAGGCGGCAAGGTCGACGAGGACGGGTCGTTCACCTATCGCCGCGCCGCCATCCCCTGCGAGGTCGTGACGGGCACGCCGCTCACCGTCGAGGAGGTGCAGTCCGGCGACTGCACCCGCCGCGACACCACCGATCCGATCTATCCCGACAAGAGCGTCATTCTCGCCCTCTTCACTTCGATGTTCCTGCACGGGAGCCTGTTGCACCTCGCCGGCAACATGCTCTATCTCTGGGTCTTCGGAAACAACATCGAAGACACCAAGGGCAGGGTGGTGTTCCTGCTCTTCTACCTGGCCTCCGGCGTCGTGGCCACGTTCGCCCACATCGCCCTCGACCCTGGCAGCACCATCCCCCTCGTCGGCGCGTCAGGAGCCATCGCCGGCGTCATGGGGGCGTATCTCGTGCTGTTCCCGCGGGTGCGCATCAAGTCGCTGATCATCTTCTTCTTCATCATCTTCCGCGACATCGAAGCTCGCTGGCTGCTCGGCATCTGGTTCGTGTCGCAGTTCTTCATCAGCCCAGGTTCGGGCGTGGCGTGGGCCGCCCACGTCGGCGGGTTCGCCTTCGGGGTCCTGTGTGGTCTGGTCTGGCGGGCCCGGCGCGGCCCCGACGACCAGGGCCGCCTGCGTTACGCCCCGGCCCCGTACGCCTGATCCACGAGCGTCGCCAGGTCGGCGGCGACGTGGGCCGGCGGGGTCGAGAGACCATGTCCGTCAACCCCCGACGCCACGCCGCTCAACACCAGGCCAAAGGGGATTCCGAGGAGTTCAGCGAAGCGACCGTCGGTCGATGGCCGATCGCCCACCATGATCTCGGGGTCGTCGACCCTCGCTCGCAGGAGGTCGGCCATCGGCGCGAACGGCTTGCCCGCGACCGTCGGCGTCGCCCCCGACGCATAGGCCACCGCCGCCAGGATCGACCCTCCGCCGGGCAGTGGCCCAGTGGGTGTGGGATAGGTGGCGTCGTCGTTGGTGCCGATGAGACGGGCTCCGCCGTGGACGGCATCAAAGACGGCCGTCAGTCGGGAGAAGTCGAAGTCGCGATGCCAACCCACGACGACGGCGTCGGCTTGTCCTTGGCGGATGACGGTCACCCCCCTCACCGCCAACGCCTCGTCGACACCCGGCCCCGCGCAGACCAGCGCCGTCTCGCCGCGCTCCACCAGCGCAGCTGCAGCCTGGGCCGAGGTGATCAGGTCGGCACCATCGGTCGAAACGCCAATCCGCCGAAGTTTGTCGAGGTACTCCGACGTCGTCGCCGACGAGTTGTTGGTGAGGAAGACCACCCGCTGGCCGTCGGATCGCAGCCGGGCGATGGCTTCCGCAGATCCGGCGATGGCATCCTCGGCCAACCACACAACGCCGTCGAGATCGAGCAACCAAGTCACACGGCGAAACCTACGGCGTCCCGGTGCGAGGGAAGCGCCAGCGACGAGCACCAGCGGAGCGGCAAGGCCCCGGCCCGGAGGGCGGCGCCGCAGAGCGAGGCCATAATCAAGTCGTGCCTGGATTTTCCCCGTTTCGTGGTGTCCGTTACAACGCCGAAGGTGGATACGTCGACGACGTCATCGCCCCTCCCTACGACGTCATCTCCGCCTCGGACCGCGAGGCATTGGTCGCTCGAAGCGAGCACAATGCCGTGCGCCTCGAGTTCCCTGCCGCCGAGGACGGGCGCGACCGCTACGAGGTCGCGGCTTCGCTGTGGCAATCCTGGCAGGACGAGCGGATCCTGGTCGCCGACGACGAGCCCTCGTTCTACGCCTACCGGATGGGCTTCCACGACGAGTCCGGCCGTCCCCGCCAGACCAGCGGCGTCCTCGGCGCCCTGCACCTCGAGGCGCCCGGCAACGGCATCCTCCCCCATGAGCGGACGACGGCCAAGGACAAGGCCGATCGCTTCGACCTGATCCGCTCCACCCGGGCCAACCTCTCACCCATCTGGGCCCTCAGCCCGACCGCGGGCCTCTCCGACCTGACGGTGGGCGAGGGCCCGCCCGACGTCCGGGCGACCGACACCTCGGGCGTGCACCATCGCCTCTGGCGGCTCTCGGCGCCGGCCGTGATCGAGGGCATCCAAGACGCCATCGCCGCCAACCCCGTTCTCATTGCCGATGGCCACCACCGTTACGAGATAGGCCTCGCCTACCAAGAGGAAGTCGGCGCCGGCACCGGATCGGGAGGCCAGGACCGAATCCTCGCACTCGTGGTCGAGCTGGCCGACGAGCAACTGTCGGTTCGGGCCATCCATCGGTTGCTGCGGGGCCTTCCCGAGGGCTTCGATCTTCTGGCCGCGCTCGAGCCCTTCTTCGAGCCGTTCGAGACGACTCCCGCCGACGACACGATCCTCGCCCGGATGGACGACGCCGGCGCGCTGGCGCTCATGACTCCCGCCGGCACCTGGCTCCTCCGTCCCCGCCCCGAAACGGTGTCAGCGGCCGTCCACGACCTCGACTCCAGTCGCCTCGACGTCGCCTTGGCCGCCATCGGCCCGCACGACCTGACGTTCCAGCATGGTTGGGACCTCGTCGCCGGTGCGGTCTCGAGCGGTTCGGCCCAGGCCGGCGTGCTCCTCCGTCCTGCCACCGTTGGCCAGATCGCCGCCATCAGCCGAGGTGGGGAACGGATGCCACCCAAGACGACCTTCTTCTATCCCAAGCCCGCCACAGGACTCGTCTTCCGCAGCCTCGACCTCGACTGAGTTTGTCGGTTCAGGCCCGAGCGGTGCGGCGTCGGCGGGTGCCCGAGGCGGGCTCGGGCTCCGCCACCGGGATGGCGAAGTCGGCGGCATCGCAGGCCCGACAAGCGGAGAGGCCGCGCGAGCGGGCGGTCTCGACGTCGACCGTGGGTAGGACACCGCGGCCTTCGAGGAGCTTGCAGTCAGGACGGTGGAACGTGGTCGGCCCGGCGACGACGAGCCCCTGGGCCATGGCATCGGCCATCCGGGTCGGCGATCCCGCACCCGCTCCGCCTCCAGCCGCGCTGGCCAGGGACATCCGCTCCATCGCCTCTTTCAGCTCGGCCAGGCCGTTGAGCAGGGCCGCTCGATCCTGACGCTGGGCGTTCACGATGAGAAGGGCCGCGGCGATGACGATGAGTGAGAGACCGGCCAACCCACCCGAGATGAGATACGGGAACTGCGCCGGCGTGCGGTCGTAGGTCGCGGCCCCGTTCCAGCCCAGGAAGATGAGGATGAACCCGAAGATGGCCAGGCCGATTCCGGCCTGTCCGCCCAACTGTTTCCAACGAACGTTCACGACGGCCTCCCGGTCATTCCTCGGCGCCGCCGAGGTAGGTCTCGCGCAGGTTCGCGCCTTGGATCTCATCGCCGACGCCCTGATACACGAGGGTGCCCTTCTCCATGATCAGGGCCCGGTCGGCGTAGGGCAGCACCCCGATGTTCTGTTCGACGATGACCACGGTGACACCATCGTCGTTGATCTTCGACACGACCTGGAACACCGTCTTGGCCAGTGCCGGCGACAAGCCCAGGGAAGCCTCGTCGATGAGCAACAAGCGGGGCTTCGACATCACGGCGCGTCCGATGGCCAGCATCTGCTGCTCACCGCCCGACAGGGTTCCCGCGGCCTGGTCGGCCCGCTCGGCCAGACGGGGGAAGTAGTCGAACACGAGGTCGCGCTGCTCTTCGATCAGTTTCTGGTCCTTGCGCTTCACCCAGGCGCCGAGACGAAGGTTGTTCGAAACCGACAGTCCCGGAAAGACCCGGCGGCCTTCGGGCGAGAGCGAGATGCCCATGGCCACGAGCTCAGCCGGTGTCTTTCCGGCGATCTCGTTGCCCTCGAACTTGATCGACCCGCTGTCGGGCTTGAGGAGGCCGGCGATGGTGGCGACGGTGGTCGTCTTGCCGGCGCCGTTCAGGCCGAACAGCACCGCCGTCTCGCCCTCTTCGACCACGAAACTGATGCCCATGAGCACGGGGAAGCCGTAGCC
>JBKJLN010000220.1:0-5968 GCA_046596935.1 Acidimicrobiales bacterium | reverse complement strand
CCGTTGCGAGGTCGAGAACCAATACACCCGCTGTGTGACCGACGAGGGCAACCCCCGGGCGCTGGCCGTGCTCGACGAGGTCTTCGAGCTGCGGCCGCACTTCGAGTGGCGCGGACTCGGGTTCATCTCCCAGAGCGCGTTGAAGTTGCGCGCCGAGTTCGCGGCGTGGGATGCCGAAGAGCGTTTCGCCATTCCTGGGGTTCGGGTCGCGGACCCGAAGGCCTGCCAGTGCGGGGAGGTGCTCAAGGGCGTCATCAAGCCGTGGGAGTGCAAGGTCTTCGGCACAGGTTGCACCCCCGAGACGCCGATAGGGACGTGCATGGTCTCGTCGGAAGGTGCGTGCGCCGCCTATTACAACTTCGGTCGTTTCGCTGGACGGGGCCGCATCCCGGTCGCTTCGGCATGACAGGAAACGGGCCTCAGCATGTCTGAGCGCGCCACGGCGGAGGCAGTCGTGCAGGCGCGCATCGAAGCCTTCCGCCGCCGCCGCCCCAAGCTCAACGACATGCACATCACGACTGCCCACGGCGCCGGAGGCAAGGCCTCGGCGGCGCTCTTCGACGCCGTGTTCCACGAGGCGTTCGCCAATCCGGTGCTCGACGCCATGGCCGACGCGGCCGTCGTTGATGTCTCCGCCGGGAAGCTCGCCCTGACGACCGACTCGTACGTGGTGACGCCACAACGGTTTCCCGGAGGGTCGATCGGCGACCTCGCCGTGAACGGAACCGTCAACGACCTCGCCATGGTGGGGGCCCGTCCGCAATGGCTCACGGCGGCGTTCGTGCTCGAGGAGGGTCTGCCCGTCGATGACCTTCGGGGATTCGTGACGGACATGGCCGCAGCCGCGCTGGCCGCCGGTGTGGTCATCGTCGCCGGCGACACCAAGGTCGTGTCACGGGGGGCCGCCGACGGCCTCTACATCACGACGGCCGGCGCCGGCCTCATTCCCGTCGGCCGCCGCCTCTCGTCCGACAGCGTCGAGGCCGGTGACCGCGTGCTCGTGTCAGGGCCCATCGGCGACCATGGCATCGCCGTGATGTTGGCTCGGGGCGATCTCGCCCTCGAGGCCGACGTCCGGTCGGACACTGCCGCCCTGAACGGTCTGGTCGAGGCGTTGCTGGCCGCGTCTCCGGCGACGCGCTGGTTGCGCGATCCAACGCGCGGCGGCGTGGCCAGTGCGCTCAATGAACTCGCCGTGGCCGCGTCGGTAGGAGTGGCCCTGGACGAGGCGTCGATTCCGGTCCGCCCCGAAGTCACTGCTGCGTGCGAGCTACTCGGCATCGACCCGCTCTATGTCGCCAACGAGGGCCGCCTGGTCGCCGTCGTCCCCGCCGGCGACGTCGACGCCGCCCTTGCGTCCCTGCGCAGTCACCCATTCGGACGCGACGCCGCCGTCATCGGTGAGATCGTGCCCGAGCCGCCTGGCATGGTGACGTTGGTGACCAGCTTCGGCGGTGCCCGGATCGTCGATCTTCTCGTCGGCGACCCTCTGCCGCGCATCTGTTAGTGCCGTCGCACGAGCGGCGCCGGCTCGTGGTGACGGGCACCGTGCAAGGCGTCGGTTTTCGCCCGTGGGCCGTGCGTCAGGCCCGACGACTCGGTCTCAGCGGCACCGCCGGCAATGACCGGACGGGCCTCGTCATCGAAGTGCAGGGTCCGTCCATGGCTCTGGACGTGTTCGTAGCTGCGCTCCATGCGGATCCCCCGCCGCTGGCGCTGGTCGCGGACGTGGCCGTGTCTCCTCTGCCGCTGATCACCGACACAGACGAAGGAGCGCCCCGATTCATCGTCGTCGCCAGCAGGGCGGGGGAGGGCCCGGCCGTCGCCGTGCCCGCCGACGTGGCCACGTGCGAGGCGTGTCTCGCCGAGGTGCGCGACCCATCGTCGCGCCGCTTCCGCTACCCATTCACCAACTGCACCGACTGCGGTCCCCGCTACACCATCATCCGCTCACTTCCCTACGACAGAGCGGTGACGACCATGGCGGGATTCCCCCTCTGCAGGGACTGCGCGGCGGAGTACGCCGATGCCGGCGACCGTCGTTTCCATGCCGAGCCGATCGCCTGCCCGGCCTGTGGCCCGAAGCTCGCTTGCGACACCGGTGAGCGCGGCGATGAGGCCTTGGCGGCGGCCGTGAACTGCCTCGTCGGAGGGGGCATCCTGGCCGTCAAAGGAATCGGCGGCTACCACTTGGCCGTCGTGGCCGACGATGAGGCCGCTGTGGCTCGGTTGCGAACTCGCAAGGCGCGCGACGACAAGCCCTTTGCTGTGATGGTGGCCGATGTCGGTGCCGCGGCGGCGCTCGTCGTCCTCGACGCCGAGGGCGTCTCGGCGCTCTCCTCCTCCCGCCGGCCCATCGTCATTGCTCCTCGGCGATCCGGTGTCGCCATCGCCGCCGACGTGGCTCCAGGCTCGGCCGACCTCGGGGTGCTGCTGGCCTACAGCCCACTGCACCACCTTTTGTTGACGGACGTCGGTCGACCACTGGTGATGACGAGTGGGAACCGAACCCACGAGCCGATGGCGCAGCATCCCGACGATGCCCGCCTGCAGCTCGCCCACATCGCGGATGTGTTCCTGCATCACGATCGTCCCATCGAGGTCCGTTGTGACGACTCCGTCGTGCGGGCGATCGGTGGACGAGTGCAAGTGCTGCGCCGGTCGCGCGGTTACGCCCCCGAACCGTTGACGCTCGCCGCCGCCGGTGGTCGCCAGATACTTGCTGTCGGCGCCGAGTTGAAGAACACAGTGGCCGTCGCCGCGGGGGGCACGGTGGTGGCCAGCCACCACCTCGGCGACCTCGAGCACCCTTCCGCCTTTGCCGCGTTCGAGAAGGCGATCGCCCAACTCCTGGCCCTGACCGGAGTCGAACCGGAGGTCGTCGCCCACGACCTCCACCCTGAGTACCTGTCGACGAAGTGGGCTCTCGAGGGCGACCGGCCGACGTTCGGCGTGCAGCATCACCATGCTCACGTCGCTTCGTGTCTCGTCGACCACGGTCGCACCGGGCCGGTTCTCGGTCTGGCCTTCGACGGACTGGGATTCGGTGCGGACGGGGGCCTGTGGGGAGGCGAGTTCCTCGTGGCCGACCTGCGGAGCTTCGAACGCGTCGCTCACCTTCGCCCCGTCGCCCTGCCCGGGGGCGCCGCCGCCGTGCGGGAGCCTTGGAGGATGGCGCTGGCCTGGGTCGCTTTGGCCATCGGCGAGGAGGCTGCGATCTCACTCGGCCCTTCCCTCGATGGGCGCTGGGCGGCCGTACTCGCCTTGACATCGAGGCCGCTCACGCCCCGCACCACGAGTGGCGGCCGCCTCTTCGACGCCATCGCCGCGCTCGCCGGTCTCCGCAGTGCCGCGACCTACGAGGGTCAGGCGGCCGTTGCACTCGAGGCCGCGGCCAGATCCTTCGTCGACGACGGGCCGAGGGCCCTCGACGATGGCAGCTGGGTGGGCGACGCCCCGGTCGCCGGAGGTGAGCCCTGGGTGCTCGACCCGTCCGAACTCGTCGGTGACGCGCTGGCCGGCCGTCTGGCCGGCACCGAGCCAGCGGCGATCGCCTCGTCGTTCCATCGGCGGTTGGCGGCCGGCTTGTCCCTGACCGCGTCGAGCCTGGCCCGGCGTAACGGCCTCACAGCAGTTGCGCTCACCGGCGGGGTGTTCCAGAACACGCTCCTGACGAACCTGATCGCCGCCGCTCTCACCGAGTCGGGCCTCGAGGTCTTGATCCACCGTCGGGTTCCTCCCAACGACGGGGGCATCAGCATCGGTCAGGCCGCCATCGTGGCGTCAAACTCCTGACGCGACCTGGCAGGGTGTGACGGTGCGAGTGGCATTCATCGGCAAGGGCGGAGCCGGCAAGTCGGCGATAGCCGGCATCTTCTGCCGTCTCCTGGCCCGCGAGACCGACCGACCGGTGGTCGCCATCGATAGCGACCCGCTGCCCGGACTCGCCATCTCCCTCGGTCTCCCGAACGCGGACACCCCGCTGCCAGCCGAGCTTGTCGAGAAGGTCGGCGACGATCCGTCGACGGCCAAGTGGGAGCTTCGACCGGGGACCATCGCCACCGAAGTCGTCGAGCAGCACGCACCACTCAGCGGCGACGGCGTGCGGCTCCTGCAGTGGGGAAAGTTACAGGGTCACGTTCGCGTGCTCATGCAGTCTCAGGAAGCGTTCCGGCTGATCGTCAACGAACTGGCCGAGACCGACGTGCATCTCGTAGGCGACCTGCCTGGTGGCACCCGGCAACCATTCTTCGGCTGGGGTGGTTTTGCCGACGTACTCGTCGTCGTGGCCGAGGCCACGCCCTCGTCGATGCTGTCGGCCAAGCGACTCGCCAACCTCAGCGCCCGGAAGGGGAAGGATGGCGATCAGGTCATCGTGGCCGTCGCCAACAAGGTCCAGGATCCGGGTGACGCGCAGCGGTTGGCCGACTTCAGTGGCCTTCGAGTGATCGGCAGCATTCCTCGCGACCCCGCCATCGCTGCCGCCGAGCGGGCGGGCGCATCGCTGCTCGATCATGCCCCCGGGTCCCCGGCCATCGAGGCGGTACGCTCCCTTGTCGACGCAGTGGGGAGGGAGGCTCGATGAAGATCGCCGTCGTGGGCAAGGGTGGCGCCGGCAAGACCACCACCTCTGCCATCGTCGCCCGCACCCTCGCCCGGGCTGGTCATCACGTGGTCGCTCTCGACTGCGACACGAACCCGAACCTCGGCCTGTCACTCGGCATCGGCATCGAAGCCACCGAGGCGTTGCTGTCGGTTCGCGACGCTGTCGGCCACGACGTCGAGCACGCTCGCACCTGGCTCGAGATCGTCGAGCGATTCGGGGCAGATGCACCCGACGGCGTACGCCTGGCGATGGTCTCCAAGATCGAGGACCCCGACTTCGGCTGTCCCTGATGTGGGATCTCTCCCGAGCAGTTGCTCGGACTCGACATTCCTGAAGACACCGTTGTCGTCGCCGACTTCGAAGCCGGAATCGGCACACTGACGCGCCTCGGCGAGACCAAGGTCGACGCCGTGTTCATCGTCACCGACGCCACGGTCAAGTCGCTCGAGGTTGCCTCCCGCGCTGCGAACCTGGCGGAGGCCCACACGACCGGCCCGATTGTGATCGTGGCCAACCGGGTGCTCGATGAGGCCGACCGCGACGCGATCGAGCGCACCCTCGAGGGTCGGGTGGTGGTGATCGTTCCCGACGATGACGCCATCCCGGCAGCCGACCGGGCCGACGTTGCGCCCCTCGACGCCTCGCCCGAAGCCCCTGCGGTGGTGGCTCTCGGCGGTCTGGTGTCGCTGCTACCTGCTCGCTAGGTCCATCGATTCGAGGCGGTCGACCAGCGCGTCGATCGCCGCTCGTGCCAACCCACCCTCGATGCCCGTGACACCCGTGCCAGCGCGGTCGGCGGCGGGGATGGCGGCATCGAGAGGAACGATGGCACCGAGATCGACGCCGGAGGCGGCACAGACCTCTTCGAAGAAGGTGCCGTCTTCGGGCATGCGGGCCTTGTTGCCGACGCCGAGGCAACGTGGGATGCCGAGATCCTCGGCCAGAGGAACCGTGCGCGCCGCGGTCAGAATCGATTTGCGGCTCGGCTCCATCACCATGAGGAGGACGTCGGCGTAGGCCAAGGTGCCCCCGGCGCGGCTGAGGTGCTCGAGTCCGGCCTCCATGTCGACGATCGTGACGTCGGCCTCGTCGTCGAGGACGTCACGCAGCATGCTGCGGACAGCGGCGTGGCTGCTGCAGGTGCAGCCCGCGCCCGCTTGATCGACCCGCATGGCCGACAGCAGCGTGACGCCCGAGGGTGTCGAGCGGCCATATGTCGCCATGAGCTCGGGACCCTTCATGCCTGCACCTGGGCCGGCGGCGACGCTCTTGGGCACGACGGGAACGGCTTCGGCATCGGCCATGGTGAGACCGAGCGACACGCCGAGGTTGGGATTGGAGTCGGTGTCGATAGCGACCACC
>JBKJLN010000152.1:0-2508 GCA_046596935.1 Acidimicrobiales bacterium | reverse complement strand
CGGCCCACTTCACGTAGTCCGGAAGGTCAGGCGAGAGGTACACCTCGGAGTAGCGCTCCTCGTAGAACATCTCCTGCCACTGACGCACCATGCCGAGGTAGGCGTTGTTGAGGATGGCGACCTTGATCGGGATGCGCTCGCTGCTCGCCGTCACCAGTTCTTGCGCCGTCATCTGGAAGCAGCCGTCGCCGTCGACCGACCACACCATCCGGTCAGGGCGTCCGACCTTGGCGCCGATGGCGGCCGGGATCGAATAGCCCATCGTCCCGAGGCCGCCTGAGTTCACCCACGTGTACGGGTGGTCGAACTTCCAGTGCTGGCTCGTCCACATCTGATGCTGGCCGACACCCGAGGCGACGATGGTGTCATCGGGCGTGGAGTCCCGCAGCGTCTCGAGCACGAACTGCGGCTTGAGGGCATCGCCCTCCTCCCAGCCCTGGTCGTAGTGGAGGGGGAACTCTTTCTGCCAACCGGTGATCGTGCGTCCCCAGTCGCTGCGGTCGGGCTGGTTGTCGACACCAAGATCGCGGACCGCCTTGACCAGCTCCTCGATCACGAGGCGGCAGTCGCCGACGATCGGGACATCGGGACGGCGGACCTTCCCGAGCTCGGCCGGATCGATGTCGACGTGGATGACCTTGGCCTCGGGCGCGAACCCGTCGAGCTTGCCGGTCACCCGGTCGTCGAAACGCGACCCGAGGGCGATGAGCAGGTCGGACTTCTGCATCGCCGTGATGGCGGTGTAGTTGCCGTGCATGCCCGGCATGCCGAGGCAGAGCGGGTGGCGGTCGGGGAAAGCACCGCGCGCCATCAACGTGGTGACGACGTGGATGCCGGTCAGCTCGACCAGTTCGCGTAGGGCTTCGGCGGCGCGGGCCTTGAGGATGCCGCCGCCGGCGTAGATGACCGGCTTCTCCGAAGCCAAGATCAGGCGGGCGGCTTCCTTGATCATGCGCGGATGGCCCTTGGTGGTGGGCTTGTAGCCGGGCAGGCCGCGATCGATTTCCTCGGGCGTCGGCCAGTACCAGTCCATGGCGCTGCGCGGGTTCTTGGGGTCGACGATGTCCTTGGGGATGTCGATGAGCACCGGACCGGGTCGTCCCGTCGTGGCGATGTGGAAGGCCTCGGCGACGATGTGGGGGATGTCACGCGCGTCGGTGACGAGGTAGTTGTGCTTGGTGCACGACAACGTGATGCCGGTGGTGTCGCACTCCTGGAAGGCATCGCTGCCGATCGAGGCGAGCGGCACCTGCCCGGTGATGCAGACCATCGGGACGCTGTCCATGTATGCGTCCATCAGCGGCGTCACGACGTTGGTGGCCGCCGGACCGCTCGTCACCATGCAGACGCCGGCACGTCCGGTGGCGTGGGCGTAGCCACTGGCCATGTGCCCGGCGCCCTGTTCGTGGCGCACGAGGATGTGACGGATCGGAGAATCGATGATGGGGTCGTAGACCGGGAGGATGGCTCCTCCGGGCAGGCCGAACATCACCTCGACGCCCATCATCTCGAGGCTCTTGATGAGGGCGTGTCCTCCGGACATCTTCGTCATTGCTTGCTCCTGTGCTGCCACTGGGGGGAAACGGACAAAAGAAAACGACCCCCCATTCGGGAGGTCGTGAGAACGCACGCGCGAGGGGTCTCGGCGTGCGTCAGGTGACTACTACGAGGAGGCGAAGGGTGCGTTGGTTGCGCATCGGACGCACATTGTCACATTGCCGGCGTGATTGTGGCAAACCCTCGTCCTCTCCGAGGCGCGAACACCCCGTGGCGACCTGCGGGCAACAGACGTGCCGCGATGCAAGACCAAGATCGTCAAAAACCCCTGATTTCATTGATGTTTTTGCCCTTCGAGGCCGTCGAACGTGGTATCATACGAACATGCGTTCCGGTGGGTTGGAGCTCGAGATCAAGGAGGTCGCCAACCTCGATCCCGACACGCTCGACGATGCCGAACTGAGCGCCCTCGTCGTCGAGATGGCCAAGCTCCGCACCCGCTTCGAGGCTGCGGAGTTGGCGATGATCGTCGCGTGGGACGCGCGGCGGGTGTGGGCCGGAGACGGGGCGAAGTCCGGTGCCGCCTGGCTGGCCCGCAAGACCCATGAGCCCAAGCCCGTTTGCGGCGCCCGTCTGTGGCTCGGCCGCAAGCTCCGTCAGCTTCCTCTTGTGGCGGTTGCGCTGGCCGCCGGCGACATCACCGAGCCTTCCGCCCGCCTCATCGCCAGGGCTCGCAACCACCGCACCGCAGAAGCAATGCGATCCGCCGAGGCCGAGATCGTTCATCAGGCTCAGGCGCTCAGCTACACCCAGTTCACGATCTACCTCGACTACTGGCTTCTCGCCGTGGATCCCGACGGCGCCGACCTCAGCGATGTCGAACGTCGAGAGCGCCGACGGGTCAGCCTCGACACGACGCTCTCCGGCATGCGCAGCGGGTCGATCCTCCTCGACCCCGTCAGCGGCGAGATCGTGGGCAACGAACTGCAGCGACTCGAACAAGACTTCTTC
>JBKJLN010000076.1:0-7178 GCA_046596935.1 Acidimicrobiales bacterium | reverse complement strand
TCGGCACTGGCCGATCACGGGATGATCTGGCTCATGCTCGGCGCCCTTCGCGGCCTGCGCTCCGATCGCGATTGGCACGCCGCCGTGCGGGTCGGGGCCGGCGTCGGCGTCGAGTCGGCCGTCGTGAACCTCGGCATCAAGTCGCTCTTCCGCCGCAAGCGCCCGGCGTGGGAGCTCGAACGGCCGATGCAGCTCCGCCGACCCAAGACCAGCAGTTTCCCCAGCGGCCACGCGACGTCCGCCTTCACCGCCGCCGCCCTGCTCTCCGACCGCGACCGCCTCAAGCCGATCTACTACACCATCGCCATCGTCGTCGCCTGGAGCCGGGTCTTCGTCAAGATCCATCACGCGTCGGACGTGGTCGCCGGCATCGTGGTCGGGGTCGGGCTCGGCAAGCTCGGGCGGCGACTCTTCCCGCTCCCCCAGGGTCCGAACGAGGAATCTGCGACCCTCTTGCGGGGTTGAGGTTCGTATGAGCACTTCGTTTGCCGTCTCCTGGGATTACCGCTGCCCGTTCGCCCGCAATGCCCATGAGCATCTCGTCGAAGGCCTGCGGGCCGGGGCCGATTGGGACATCACCTTCGTGCCCTTCTCCCTCAACCAGGTGCATGTCGAAGAGGGCGGCATCGACGTCTGGGACGACCCCACCAAAGTCGAAGGGCTCATGGCCATGACCGTCGGCATCGTCGTTCGAGACCGCTTTCCCGACCAGTTTCTCGACGTCCACGCCGCCCTGTTCCGCGCCCGCCACGACGAGGGACGAGATATCCGCCTGGAATCGACGCTGCGGGAAATCCTCACCGAGCAGGGACTCGACGCCGACGTCGTGTTCAAGGAGATCGAGGACGGCTGGCCAACCGAGCAGTTCCGCACCGAACACGAGACGGCCGCCGCCGACAACCAGGTTTGGGGAGTGCCGACGTTTATCGGTGCCGACCAGGCCGTGTTCGTCCGCCTCATGACCAGGCCCCAGGGAGACGCCGCGCTGGCCATCCGCACGATCGAGCGGGTGGTCGACCTGGTGACCGGCTTCCCGGAACTCAACGAGTTCAAGCACACGTCCATCCAGCGGTAGCCCCACCTCGACGGAGATCTCTTAGAGGTAGCCCCCGGCGCCCGGCTTGTTCGAGGGCGACTCCACGCCGTCACCCGTTGGCGGCGCGTCGGGCTGGCGGGGGCGGCCGCCGAAGGTAGCGGCGATCTTCTGATCCCACTCGTTGGCGGTGCTCGCCACCATCTCGACGGTGAACCGCAACTCCTCCTCGGTGACGTGCTCACCGAGCAGCGTCTCGTCGAACCAGATGGCGGCGTTGTCGGCGTCGATCGAGAAGCGCCCGAACATGAGGGAGAAGTTGAGGCGGGACAGAAAGAGTCCGAGCTCGGGCGTGAGCGACATGCCGGCATTGGTGATGGCGAACACCCGGATGATCGGAGGGGGTCGACCGGGAAGCACCCGGGGCGCCACGAACACCCGCACCGGTCCGAGATCGACGAGGTAGTCGCCATCGTCGTCCTGCGGCACCGGCTTGCCCAGGAGGCCTGTCAGCACCGGCTCGATGGCGGTACGAATGGTGGCCAGCTGCTGCTCGGCCATCCGCACCTCGCGCTCGGTGCCATGGCGGACGTCGACCGGGGTGGCCGCTTCGACGGCGAACACCTGGACGAGCACCGCATCCACGAGGGCCGACGCCGCCTCCGCGGGTGCGTCTGCGCCGGCACCAGTCGCCTCGGCGGCGACGGTCACCTTCCAGGCTCCTGGTCCCGGGCCTTCAGCGGCCGGCTCGTGGAATCCCAACGAGACGAGCGTCGCCTGTTGCTCGGGTGAGAACGGAACAGCCACGTCCCGAGGGGAGACGGCGAGCGCCAGCGTCCCATCGTCCTCCTTCAATACCTGCACGGCATCGAAGGGCTCGACCGGCACGCCGACGAGCAGAAAGTCCAAGGGGGCAAGGGCTGCGACCTGGGCCGACACGAACGCCTGACGGGGGGAGGCATCGACGGTCGTCATGGAGAGCACCGGGAAAACATGTTGGGACCCTACGATGCGCGCATGATCCTGCAGGACAAAGTCGTCGTCGTCACGGGTGGAGCCAGCGGAATCGGCCGGGCCCTGGCTCGCCGGTTCGCGGCCGAGGGAGCTCGCGGCATCGCTGTCGCCGATCGCAATGGCGATGGGGCCTTGGCCGTAGCCGAGGAGATCGGAGCGCAGGCATTCGCGGCCACCACCGATGTCAGCGTCGAGGCCGACCTCGTCAGTCTCGTAGGACTGACCGAGGATCGCTTCGGGCCCATCGACCTGTTCTGCTCGAACGCCGGTATCGCCACCGGCGGCGGAGCGGATGCCTCCGACGCCGCCTGGCAGCAGATCTGGGAGATCAACGTGATGGCCCACGTCTATGCCGCACGAGCCGTCCTTCCGGGGATGATCGCTCGGGGCGAGGGCTACCTCCTCAACACCGCCTCGGCCGCCGGCCTGCTCAGCCAGATCGGGTCGGCGCCTTACGCCGTCACCAAGCACGCCGCCGTGGCTTTCGCCGAGTGGCTCTCCATCACGCACGGCGAACAGGGGATCAAGGTCTCGTGCCTCTGCCCCCAGGGCGTCCGCACGGCCATGCTCGGCGACGGCGGCGGTGCGCTCCTCGGACCGAGCGCCATCGAGCCCGAACAGCTCGCCGAAAGTGTCATCGAGGGACTGGCGAAGGAGGAGTTCCTGATCCTCCCCCACCCGGAGGTCCGCGAGTACTTCCGCCGGAAGGGCGACGACTACGACCGCTGGATCCGGGGCATGCGGCGACTCCAGGGTCGCGTCGGCGGCGGGTTGCCCACCTAGCCGTGGGCATCCAACGCCTCGGCCTCGAGCCAGGCGAAGCCGTGCGCTTCCGGCGGCTCGACCGGTCGCGCTGGCAGGACGGCACGGTCACAGGCATCGAACGCGATGGCAGCCTCGCCGTGGCCGACAAGGACGGGTCACATCGCACCGTGGCTGCCGACCAGATCCTCGTGCGTGCACCCGGGTCGATGCGCCGGTCGGTGCGATGGGAGCCGCTTCTCGAACGGGCCGCTCGCACGACCCAACTGCAGCTGTTCTAGCGGGCGAGCCAGTTCATCGGGTTGACCGGGCGGTCGCCCATGCGGACCTCGAAATGGAGGTGGCTGCCGGTCACGTTGCCCGTCGAACCGATGGCCCCGACGTAGTCGCCGGCGCCGATGGACGTGCCCGACCTCACGCCGATCCTCGACAGGTGGGCGTAGAGGGTCGTGACGCCGCTTCCGTGGTCGATGAGCACCATCAGGCCGTAGCCCGAGTACCCGTCCGGTGCCTGGCCGGCGTGGATGACGGTGCCACCGGCAGCGGACACGACGGGGTCGCCGGTCTCGCCATCGAAGTCGGTGCCGGGATGGATGTGCGAGCGGCGACGCTCGCCGAACACCCCTGTCACGGCGCCACGCGCCGGACGCTGGAAGGTTCCCGGCGTGGCCGCAGAACGCGATGCCGCCGCTGGCGCCTTTCGGCGGTACTCCCACTCCGCAACCGCCTCTTCGTGTTGCACCGCAGCGTCGATTGCCGCCAAGGACTGGGACTCCGCCGGAGGTACCGAAACGGCCCGCGTCGACGGTGCTGCGGTCGGCGTCAGCGAGGACACCAACGACGCCGACGCCGTCGCCGACACGTCTGCGTCGGAGAGCGCTGTCGAGGCCGTCAGACCACCGGCCAACAGTCCGGCCAGCACCATGCACGCGCGCGAAGAACGAGAGGAGAAAACGGGGATAACGAAGATTACCCCGTGGCCGGTCCGAAACGCACGTCGAGGTCAGGTCCGAATCCGTTCGGATGGGGTTGGCCGGTACGCTCCCGCCTCCATGCGTCGAGGCTCTTCCACCCATCGGCTCCGCCGGCGTCCCGGTCGATTCCTCGTCGCCCTGGCCGTCGGTTTCCTCGCCGTGGTGGGCGGCGGCGTTGCCCGTCCCACGCCGTCGGCGGCGGCCGACCGAGCCCCGGTCACGACCGCCCCGCCGCTGAACCGTCCGTCGACCGGGTACTGGTTGATGGCCGCTGACGGGGGCGTGTTCACCTTCGGCGACGCCGAATTCAAGGGGTCGGCAGGTTCGCTTCGCCTCGACCAACCCATCGTCGGCGCCGCCATCCCCGACTCCGGGCGGGGTTACTGGCTGGTCGCCGCCGACGGGGGCATCTTCGCCTTCGGTGAAGCTGCCTTCGCTGGCTCCACCGGTGGTCAGCGCCTCAACCGCCCGATCGTCGGCATGGCCGCAACGCCGTCCGGCGCGGGCTATTGGCTCGTGGCCAGCGACGGGGGCATCTTCGCCTTCGGGGACGCCGCCTTCTACGGATCGACGGGCGGGATCGCGCTGAACTCGCCGATCGTGGGCATGGCTCGCACTCCCTCGGGCAAGGGCTACTGGCTGGTGGCCCGCGACGGCGGCATCTTCGCTTTCGGGGACGCAGAGTTCTTCGGGTCGACCGGCGGAACGATCCTGAATCAGCCGATCGTCACCATGGCGGCCACCCCGACGGGACTCGGGTATTGGATGGCAGCGGCCGACGGGGGCATGTTCTCCTTCGGGGACGCCGCTTTCCTCGGATCGACCGGGGGCATCAAGCTGAACAAGCCGATCGTGGGGATGACGCCGACCGGCCTCGGCGACGGTTATTGGCTGGTGGCCAGCGACGGCGGCATCTTCTCGTTCGGCGACGCCACCTTCTACGGGTCGACGGGCGGGATCGCGCTGAACTCGCCGATCGTCGCCATGGCGCCGCGTCCGAAACCGGCGCCGGTCGGTTCCTCGATCTTCTACTACCCCTGGTACGGCGACTCCTCCGACTCGCCGGCATGGTTCCACTGGGCCAACAACGGCCACGATCCACCCGACGACCTGGCCGCCAACTTCTTCCCCTCGAGAGGGCCTTACAGCAGTCGGTCCCTCGGCACCCTCGACAAGCACATGGCCGAGATCGCCTCGATGGGGATCGAGACCGTGGTCGTGTCGTGGTGGGGTCCGAATTCCTACGAGGACCGCGCCCTTCCCGGCGTGGTGCGCGCCGCTCGCGATCGTGGCCTGCGCGTCGCCATCCACATCGAACCGTACGAGGGGCGCAGCCCCGATCTCGTGCAGCGCGACGTGCTCGCACTGTCGAGTCGCTACGGATTCAACGAGTTCTGGATCTACCTTGCGGATGGCCCTCCGCCCGAGTCGTGGCAGACCCTCACGTCGGTGTTCTCTGACCTGACGTTCTACGCCCACGGTCATTCGCCATCGAACGGCCTTCGCGGCATCTTCCAGGCCTACGCCGCCAAAGCCGGCTTCGACGGGGTCTACACCTACGACCCGCTCCGGTACTCCCCCGACCAGTTCAAGACGTTCTGCAGCCTCGCTCGCCGCCGGGGCCTCCGCTGTTCGCCATCGGTGTCGCCCGGCTACGACGGCCGCCGCGGCGTTCCCGATGACACCGTGCGCGATCGCGCCGACGGCCTGCGTTTCGACGACTCGTGGACGGGCGCCTTCCGCTCCGGTGCCGACGTCATCAGCATCACCTCGTACAACGAGTGGCACGAGGGAACCCAGGTCGAACCAGCGCGCGCCGGCGTCTGCATTCGTGGGTTCTGTTACTCCTCCTATGAGGGCGCCTACGGCCTCACCGGTGCCGCGGCCGAAGGGGCCTACGTCGCCCGCTCCCGTTTCTGGAACGACGCCCTCCGGCGCTGAGTCTCAGGCGTTCGCCGGCGCCAGGCTGCGTATCGCTTCGCGGCTGTCGATGCCGAAGGGCATGAGCGCCAGCACCGGCGTGGTGACTCCATTGTCGACGTAGCGCTGCAGGTGCTCGCGGCACTGCTCCGGGGTGCCGTGCACGATGAGGTCGTCGACGACCTGGTCGGGAATGGCGGCGAGGGCGGCCTTGCGATCGCCGCCCTTCCACGCGTCCCACATCGGCTGGAGTTGGTCGCCGCGTCCGAGCCACTCGTGGAAGGCGGCGTACACGGGGACATTGAGGTACGCGCTGATGGCGTACCTGCCCGCCGCTCGCACGGCGTCGGCGTCGGGGTTCGGACAGACGAAGATGCGGGCGACGATCTCCTTGCCGGCCCCGACCTCGGGCACGACCTGCTTCACGTCGTCGGCGCTGAGCCAGTTGATGATGGCGCCTTCGCTCTCGCGGCCGGCCAGGCGAAGCATCCCGGGGCGCAAGGCGGCGATGAGGATCGGGGGAACCTCCCCGGGCTTGCGGCCGAGGCGGAACCCCTTGCTCTTGAAGGAGGCGAACTCGGTCTCGACCTTGGCGCCGGTGAGCGCCTCCTTCAAGAAGCGCACCATGTCCTTCGTCCGCTGGTAGGGCTCGTCGAAGGGAATGCCGTTCCATCGCTCGACGATGACGTCACTGCTCGTGCCGATCCCGAAGGCGAAACGGCCGGGCGCCGCCTCCGCCATGGCGGCGACACTCTGGGCCATCAGCGCCGGACCGCGGGTGAAGGCCGGAACGATGGCAGTCCCCAGGCGCACGTCCGGAATCCAGGCGGCGGCCATGGCCAGCGGGGAGAAGGCGTCGGTGCCATTGGCCTCGCTCGACCAGAAGTCGGTGTATCCCCGGTCGGCGCACTCCTGGAGCCACTCGCGCTGCTCGGCCAAGGGCACGCCGTCGAAGGGGATGGTGATGCCGAATCGATCCATGATCCGACCCTAATCGGGGCACAAAATCGCCCGGTCTGGCGTTGAAAAAGACGTGCAACGCCGCCGCCCGCGCATTCTTGTCACACCCCCTGGGCACACTGCAGACATGGAACGACAGCTGGTTCTCATCGAGGAGCGGGGCACCGACTATCGGCTCGACGATCGCACCCGCGAGATCGGCCGCCAGGGCATCGCCGCCGCCCGCGAAACCCTCCGCAAGGCGACCGAGGCCGATCAGGCCGCCGACGCCGCCCATGCCCGCTCGGGCCGGCGGCGCACCGCCGCTTGACCCAGTTCCCATTGTGTGCGTTTCGGTGCCGCAGAGGCCCCGAAACGCACACAGAAGGGATCAGCGAGCCCGCAACACGGCCAGTACGTCCTCGATCTGATCAGCCACCTTTCGGGGCTGGCGGACGAGGACCCGCCATCCGAATCGGACCGGCACCCAACCGAGAGCCACCAAGCGATTCTGTCGATCAAAGTCCGCTTCCATG
>JBKJLN010000455.1:0-3187 GCA_046596935.1 Acidimicrobiales bacterium | reverse complement strand
CTCGAAGCGATGGAAGAGCGTGGCCAGGCCGAGGTTCCAGTCGGTGTGGTGCAGGTTCACGGCATCGATTCCCGCCGTGGCCAGGTCAGCCGCCCGGCGCTCGGCCCCGTCCTTCATCCGTCGCAACCGAGTCGAGTCGACCAGGCGGACGTCGTCGGAGAGGGTGCGCCACTCGCGCACGAGCTCCCAGTCGTGGTGGCACAGCCAGAGCCGCGGCAGGACATCGTCGCCGGCGGCCCGGGCGACGGCGATGGCTGGCATGGCTGCCGCAGGGTCCTTGACGTCGAGGCTCAGGTGGAACGAGGTGCCGCAGGTGGCGTAGAGGTCCTCGAGGGCCGGGATCCAGGGCGGGAGTTCGGCCCGAGCGAACGTGACGATCGGCCGGCGCCGCAGCCCGACCCTCACGAGTCCGTCGTGGTCGAGCACGGGCACCCCGTCGGCGCTGAGCCAGACGTCGCTCTCGAGGCCGGTTGCTCCTAGCTTCAACGCGAGGAGAAAGCTCTCGAGCGTGTTCTCGGGTGCATGGGCACGGGCTCCCCGGTGGGCGAAGCCGATCGGGGGCCGCAGAATCGGATCCACCAAGGAATCATCGCCGACCGAGGTCGTCCATGGGTTCAGACGTTGGCCCTCGCCGGATAGAGCGCCTCTTGTTGCGCGACGCCGTGCACCGGACCCTCCTTGGGGAGGGTGAAGGCGAAACGGCTCCCGACCCCGAGTCGGCTGTCGCACCAGATCTTGCCGCCCATGAGCTCGACCAGACGCCGACAGATGTAGAGGCCGAGGCCGGTTCCGCCGTGCGTACGGGTGGAGGAGCCGTCGAGCTGTCGGAAGCGCTCGAAGAGCTGGGGGAGGTCGCCCGAGTAGATGCCGGGCCCGCTGTCGTCGATGCGGATCTCGAGTGACTCGTCGGAGTCGACCACCGACAGCTGGATCTCGCCCTCGGTGTACTTCATGGCGTTGTCGAGGAGGTGGTGGAGGATCTGGTCGAGCTTGGCCCGATCGAGCTGTACCGGCATCGGGCGGCGGGGACGTTGGACGTTCACCCGCGGCGAGGTGAACTCGTCGAGGACGAGCCCGACATCGACCGGCTGCAGGTCGAGGGTGGGGTGTCGCGACTCGATCGAGGACACGAACAGGAGGTCTTCGATGAGTCGTTCGAGGCGGCCGGTGTTGTTGGTCAGCGCGCTCACGCACGTCTCGAGCGACGCTTCGTCAATCGAAGCGCCCTTCATCGCCAGCATCTTGACGTAGCCCTTGACCACCGTCAGCGGAGTCCGGAGCTCGTGGCCGATGACCGAAACGAAGTCGTTCTTGATCTTGTCGGTCTCGCGTTCCTTGGTCACGTCCTCGAGGACGACGATGCGTCCGAGGTCGCGCCCGCCCGGAGCCCGCATGCGACGAGTCAAGGCGAGATAGAGGCGGTCGGGCGGTGTCCCGAGCAACACCTCCATCTGCGATTCACCCTCTTCCTCGATCATCGACTCGAGTGACTCGTGGTTGAGGCGACCAGTCACCGGCTGTCCGACTGCGAATGCTTCGGGCAGGTGGAAGAGCTCGGCGGCAGCACCGTTGACGAGGACGAAGCAGCCCTTTTCGTCGAGCACCATGACCGGGCTCGGGGCCGTATGGACCACGGCGGCGAGGCGCTGCTCATGGTCACGAAGGCGTTGAGCCTGGTCGGATGAGCGCAGGATCATGGCCACCTGGTTGGCGAAGGCCAGCAACAAGCCTTGGCCGACCTGGTCCGGTGCGTCACCGAGCAGGAGCACCAGGAAGCCCTGGCGCCGCCCGGCAGCGACCAACGGGACCGAGACGGCCGTCTCGGCGCCCTGGACCAGACCGGCCACAACGGGATGGGTCGGGGGTTCGACCCGAAGATTCACCGAGGCCACGAAGCCACGGAAGTCGGGATGGCGGGCGGCATTCCGGAGGTCTGCCGCCGTGATGCCCCGGTACTGCGCCACGCGCCAGTTGTCGCCGTCGGGCACCACGCAGAATCCGCCGAGCGCCCCGAACAGGTGCTCGGCGGCCTCGAACACCCGGGTCAACACCGAAGTCTGATCGAGGTCGCTCCCGATCTGCAGGAGGGCGTCGGAGAAGTCGGGCACCGTTGCCCGACCGACCGAAGGCCGACGGGAGAGCGCCATGCCGGCGGCGTCGGCGCACAGCGGGAGGGGAGCGGCGTCGAGGCCGAGCGGATCACCCCCGATGGAGATGGCGCCGACGATGCGATGACCAACACGGATCGGCTCGGCGATGGCACCGGAGCCGATGGCCGAGTCGCGCCGACGAGCCAGCCGGCCGTCGGCCATGCAGGCTTGGGCCGTGTCCATCACGATGCGCGGCGTGGTGCCGGAGGCGGCCACGATCGACGGCGTGCCGTCAACGAGACCGACGATGATGCCGTGCCTTCCGGCGGAGGCGGCGATGGCGCCGCCCAGCGCGTCGTGAAGGAGGCGGATCGGGTCGGCGCCCACCGTCAGGCCCCGGAGGACCTGCGCCAGGTACTGCACCACGCCATCTTGCATGTGCGAAACGTCGGAGGATCGGGGCCTCATCCTTGAGGGTCATTCTGGTCCCCTCCCAACGGACTAGTCCGCCCGAATGGGCCCGAATGATGCGCCGGCGCGATCCGAAACGGCGCTCAACTCTCGAGGAGAACGAGTCGATGGGAAGCCGAGGCAACGAAGGGAGATGTTGGTGGCAACCATTCGGGCGAGCTGTCCCACCTGCGGTGATGTGGAGTTGACGTCACGTGACGTCAGCGTTCAGGTCTGCGCATCGAACAACCAGGGCTCTTACGCCTTCCGCTGCCCCGAGTGCACGGTGGCCGTCTCCAAGTTCGCCGAGCAGCGCATCGTCGACCTGCTCGTGTCGTCCGGGGTGCGGCTGGCGGTCTGGAGCCTTCCGGCGGAGCTCGAGGAGTCGCACTCCGGGGATCCGATCGATTACGACGATCTGCTCGAGTTTCATTTGTTGCTGCAGGAGGATGGGTGGTTCGAGCGTCTGACGTTGCCCGTTGGTCGGTCTGAGGACTGACTGCTTGTTCTGATCTGTTCGAGGTTGGGCGGGTCGGCGGGGCCCTCCACGCTCAGAGACTTCGTCAAATCGTTCGCTTTGGAGGGCCCCGCCGACCCTTGCATGATCCGTCCGGTGACTTGCCTGGGTCTTAGGATCCGGTTGTGAT
>JBKJLN010000317.1:0-4450 GCA_046596935.1 Acidimicrobiales bacterium | reverse complement strand
TCCCGCTCAAGACCCTCGACGGTAAAGACACCAGCCTCGGCGACTTCAAGGGCAAAGCCGTTCTGGTCGTCAACGTGGCCTCCAAATGCGGTCTCACGCCGCAATACGAAGGCCTGGAGAAGCTCCACGCGCAGTACGCCGATCGAGGTTTCTCGGTTGTCGGGTTTCCTTCCAACCAGTTCAAGGGACAGGAGCCCGGTACAGCCGAGGAGATTCTGGAGTTCTGCTCGATGACCTACGGCGTCACATTCCCATTGTTCGAGAAGACCGACGTCAACGGCGACGAACGCAGCCCGGTGTACGAGGTCCTGACCCAGGCGGCCGACGCTGAGGGTCACCAGGGCGACGTCCGGTGGAACTTCGAGAAGTTCCTCCTGTCCCCCGAAGGTGAGGTCGTCGCCCGCTTCAGCCCGCTGGTTTCGCCCGAGGACGAGAACCTCGTCCGCACGATCGAGGAGCAGCTTCCCGTCAAGACCGGCTGAATCACTTCCTTCGAGAGTCGAAGCTTGACCGCTCGGGTGCGGTCGGACTAGAAAACTTGACCGTTGGGTCAAGAGACGGCCCGGCCGCACACCGAGGGGGATTCGAGTTTGAGCGGACTTCGTGGACAGGCCGCGATCGTCGGCGTGGCCGACGCCGCGTCGGCAACGGGTGAGCTCGAGCTCACCGGGCGGGCGCTGGAGGCGGCCATGGTGAAAGAGGCCCTCGACGACGCTGGGTTGACCCTGGCCGACATCGACGGCGTCTGTCACAGCCAGAACTCGATGGCCTTCGCCGAATTTCTCGGCATCACGGCCAAATTCACCGACTCCACGATGACCGGAGGATCGGTGTTCGAGGTCTTCCTCGAGCATGCGGCGTCGGCGATCGCCGCCGGCGTGGCCGAGTGCATCGTGGTCGTCTTCGCCCAGACACCCCGCGCCGATCGCAAGAAGCGCAGCTTCGGAAACGGCGGTGGACGCCCCGGGATGATGGCCGGTCCGATGATGGAGTGGGAGGTGCCCTACGGCCTGCAGACGCCCAAGGGCGCCTACGCGCTCGCTGCCAGTCGGCACATGGCTCAGTACGGGACGACGTCGGAGCAGTTGGCCCAGATCGCGGTGAGCACCCGGGACTGGGCGTCGATGAACCCCCGGGCTCGGTACCAGGACAAGATCACCATCGACGACGTCCTCAACAGCCCCATGCTGGCGTCGCCTCTGCATCTGCTCGATTGCTGCCTCGTCACCGACGGCGGCGGCGCCTTCATCGTGATGAGCGCCGAGCGGGCCAAGTCGCTCAAGAAGCCGCCGGTCTACGTCCTCGGCGCCTCGACGGCCCACACCCACATGTCGATCAGTTCGATGCCCGACCTGACCACGACGCCGGGCGCCATCTCCGGCCCGCACGCGTTCGAGATGGCCGGCGTCAAGCCGAGCGAGGTCGACGTACTCATGGGCTACGACAGCTTCACCATCACCGCCCTGCTGCACCTGGAGGACCTCGGGTTCTGTGGCAAGGGCGAGGGCGGGCCGTTCGTCGAGGACGGAAAGATCGGCCCCGGTGGCTCGCTGCCGATGAACACCAACGGCGGCGGCCTCTCCTACACCCACCCCGGCATGTACGGGATGTTCCTCGTGGTCGAAGCCGTCCGCCAGTTGCGAGGCGAATGCGGTCCCCGCCAGGTCGACGACGCCAACATCGCCGTGGCCCACGGTTCGGGGATGGTGCTCTCGTGCATGTCGACCGCCGTGCTCGGAACGGAGGCGACCCTGTGAGCGTGACCGATGTGGATCCGACGAAGCCCACGCGGTTCGAGCCGGCGATTTCGGAGGTCACCGAGCCCTTCTGGGAGGCCACTCGCAACCGGGAGTTCCTCCTGCAGTGGTGCACCGCCTGCAAGGCGCCGATCTTCTACCCGCGCGAAGTGTGCCCCCAGTGCCTGAGCAGCGAGGGCCTGGAGTGGAGGCCGGCGAGCGGTGAGGCCACGGTCTATGCGGCCAGCGTCCAGCACAAGCCTGGCAATCCTTTGATGGCCGACCGAGTGCCTTACGTCGTCGCCTTGGTCGAGTTGGCCGAGGGGCCGCGCATCATGACCAACGTCATCAACTGTCCGCCCGACGACGTCACCATCGGTGCCGCCGTGCGCCTCACCTGGGAGGCCCTCAGCGATGGGCGCAACCTCCCGCAATTCGAGCTTTCGCAACCCCTGAACCCGAAGCAGTCTGAAGAAGAAAGAGAGTCCTGAGCCAATGGCCATGGAGATCGATCTCGGGCCGAGCGCCCAGAAGTTCCGCGACGAGCTGCGCCAGTGGCTCGAGGCCAACCGGCCCGACGAGCTCATCGGCGTCGACGCCGAGCGGGCCAGCTTCGGGGCCAACGCCGGCGCCGTGAAGGCCTGGACCGACAAGCTCCACGCCGCCGGTTACCTGTGTGTCTCGTGGCCCGAGGAGTTCGGCGGCAAGGGCCTCACCGGCATCGAGGTCGCAGTGATGAACGAGGAGTTCGCCCGGGCCAACGTCCCGCGCGTCACGCGGGGCATGGGCGAGTGGCTGGTCGGTCCCTCGATCATCGTGTGGGGCACCGACGAGCAGAAGGCCTACTTCCTGCCCCGCATCATCGACGGCACCGACCGCTACTGCCAGGGCTTCTCCGAGCCCGACGCCGGCTCCGACCTCGCCGGTCTCAAGACCAAGGGCGTCGTCGACGGCGACGAGGTCATCATCACCGGCCAGAAGGTGTGGACCTCGGGCGCACAGCAGGCGAACATGATGTTCTGCCTGGCCCGCACCGATCCGGATGCGCCGAAGCACAAGGGCATCAGCTACATCCTCACGCCGATGACGTCGGACGACGACCGCGGTGACAACGGCTTCGAACTCCGTCCGATTCGCCAGCCCACGGGCGGCAGCCACTTCACCGAGACCTTCATCACCGAGGCGCGGGCGCCGCTGTTCAACTTGATCGGCGGCCTCAACAATGGCTGGCGAGTCACGATGACAACGCTCGGAAACGAGCGCGGCGGCAACGCCACGACCCAGCATGTGCAGTACACGAAGCAGTTCTGGGAGGCCGTCGAACTGGCCAAGAAGTACGGCAAGACCGACGATCCGATCGTGCGTCAGGACCTGGCGTGGGCCTTCAGCCACGTCGAGATCATGCGCTTCAACGGGCTCAAGACCCTGTCCGAAGTGGTGGCCAAGAAGGAGCCGGGCCCCGGTGCATCGATCAACAAGATGTTCTGGTCGGAGTACTCGCAGCGCTTCGCCGAGATCATCATGAACATCCGTGGCGCCGACTCCCTGATCAATCCGACGTCGGACGATCCGTCCGATTACGCACCTGACAAGTGGACGACCAACTTCCTGTCGACCCGTTCGGTGACGATCTGGGGCGGAACCGCTCAGGTGCAGCGCAACATCGTCGGCGAGCGCGTGCTCGGCCTTCCGAAGGAGCCCGACAGCGAGGCCGCCAAGAAAGCCAAGGCCGAGCAGACAGCTCGCGAGGCGTCTGCATGAGCGAGACCGCCACTGAGGCGCCCGTCGACCGCAAGGCCGAGCTCGCCGCCAAGGGCATGACCCTGGCGTGGTGGGCCGAGCAGATCCCCGACAACAAGGCGATCCTCTCGCCGACGGGTGACCGGACCTTCGCCGAGCTCAACGCCCGCACGAACCAGGTCGTCCGCGCCCTGCGCTCGCGCGGCCTCGGCGTCGGCGATGCCGTCGCCCTCATCTGCACCAACGGCCCTGCGTTCGTCGAGACGTGGGCGGCGTGCCTGCGGGCCGGCTTCCGCATGACCACGATCAACTGGCACCTCACGGGCGAAGAGGCCGGCTACATCGTCGACGACTGCGAAGCCAAGGCCATCGTGGCCGACTGGTCGTTGATGGAAGCGGCGATCGGAGCGGTTGCAGCGGCACCGAACTGCACGGTCCGCCTCGCGGTCGGCGTCGGAGCGAACCATGAACACGGTTTCGAGGATTACGAGGCCGCGGTCGGGGCCGAGGACGGATCGAACATTGACGACCCGACGCCGGGTTCGACGATGCTCTACACGTCGGGTACCACCGGTCGACCCAAGGGCGTGTACCGCCCGCCGGCCCCGCCGGCGGCTGCCATCAACATCTACGGCTACGCCGAGGGTGGCGACGACCTCCACTTGTGCACCGGCCCGCTCTACCACGCGGCCCCCTTGGCGTTCTCGCTGGCGGCCCCCTTGGCCTTCGGCGTCGGCGCTGTCCTCATGGAGAAGTGGGATGCCGAGGAAGCGCTGCGGCTCACGGCCGAGCACAAGATCACCCACACCCACATGGTGCCGACCATGTTCCACCGACTGCTCTCGCTCAGCGAGGACGTTCGGGCCAAGTACGACACGTCGTCGTTGCGGTTCGTTCTGCATGGAGCGGCGCCCTGCCCGGTGCCGGTCAAGCAAGCGCTCATCGAGTGGCTCGGCCCCGTGGTGGTCGAGTAC
>JBKJLN010000316.1:0-15431 GCA_046596935.1 Acidimicrobiales bacterium | reverse complement strand
GCGGTTGCGCCGACGCCGAGGCGGCGCATCAGCGGCTTGGCGCAGTGATGGCCGGCCCGAACACAGACACCGTGAGAATCGAGCACCTGGCTGATGTCGTGGGGGTGGAGGCCGGCGAACGCGAAGGACAACACGCCGCCGCGCATGGCTGGCTCGACCGGGCCGTGTATTACGAGGCGATCCCCGTGACGCTCGGACAGCGTGCGCATGGCGTAGGCCGTCAGCTCGACCTCGTGCTTGCGCACTTCGGGCATACCCAGGGCTTCGAGATAGTCGACGGCGACGCCGAGCCCGATGGCTTCTGCGATCGGCGGCGTGCCGGCCTCGAACTTCCACGGCAGCTCGTTCGGGGTGAAGCCGTCGAGGCGCACGTCGCGAATCATGTCGCCGCCGCCGAGGAACGGGGGCATGGCTTCGAGGATCTCGCGGCGCGCCCAGAGCACGCCGATGCCCGTGGGCCCGAGCATCTTGTGACCGGTGAACGCGAAGAAGTCGGCGCCGAGGGCGTGCACGTCGGTGGGCAGGTGGGGCACGTACTGCGCACCGTCGACGAGCACGAGGGCACCAGCAGCGTGGGCGGCATCAGCGATGTGGCGCACTGGCGTGATCGTGCCGAGCACATTCGACATCGCCGTGATCCCGACCAACTTCACGCCATCGACGAGACGATCGAGATCGGTCAGATCGAGCTGGCCGTCCTCGCCCAGAGGGAGGTAACGAAGCTCGATGCCGAGCGACTCTTTGAGCATGAGCCAGGGCACGAGGTTGGCGTGGTGTTCGATCTCGGTGAGGAGGACGGCGTCGCCGGCTCTCAGGCTGGATCGACCCCATGCGTTCGAGACGAGGTTGATGGCCTCGGTGACGTTCTTGGTGTAGATGATCTCGGCGTCGTCGGTTCCCTTGATGAACCGGCGAACCTTGGTGCGACTGGCTTCGTAGCGGGCCGTCGCCTCTTCCGCCCACGCATAGACGCCGCGGTGCACGTTGGCGTGGGTGGTCTCGTAGTACTCGGTCATCGCCGCCAGCACCGACGTTGGCTTCTGGCTCGATGCCGCCGAGTCGAGATAAACGGCCCGGTTTCCGTTCACCTTCTGGTCGAGGATCGGGAAATCCCGCTTGACGACTTCGACGTCGATGCTTCCGTCGGTTACCGCCATGATTCGTAGCCGTCGTTCTCGAGGCGCTCGGCCAGTTCCGGCCCGCCGGTCTCGACGATCCGCCCGTCGACGAGGATGTGGACCACGTCGGGCTTCAGCGCCTGGAGGATCCGCTGGTAGTGGGTGATGAGGAGCACACCCATCTCCGGCCGGGCCGCCCGAACCTCGTTGACCCCCTTGGCCACGATCCGCAAGGCGTCGATGTCGAGGCCGGAGTCGGTCTCGTCGAGGATCGCCATCGAGGGCTCGAGCATGGCCATCTGCAGGATTTCGTTGCGCTTCTTCTCGCCGCCGGAGAACCCCTCGTTGAGATAGCGATCGCCGAAGGCTGGGTCCATCTCCAGGCGCTTCATCCAGTCGATGATGGCCATGCGGGTCTCGAGCACGCTCATGTCGTCGAGGCCCTTGCGGGCTCCCATGGCCTGGCGGAGGAACTGGATGACGGGGACGCCCGGCACCTCCTCGGGGTACTGGAAGGCCAGGAACAGGCCGGCCTTGGCCCGCACGTCGGTCGGCCACGCCGTGATGTCGTCGCCCTGGAAGAGGATGCGTCCCTCGGTGACGGTGTAGTCGGTGTTGCCGAGCAGCGCATTGGCCAACGTCGACTTCCCCGACCCGTTCGGGCCCATGAGCGCATGGACCTCTCCGGCACCGACCCGGAGGTCGACCCCCCGCAGGATCTCCTGGTTGTCGATCCCGACGTGAAGGTTTTCGATCGCGAACAATGCGGCTTGTACTTCCGTGGCATCGGGCCCAGGCACAGGCGCATTGTATTTCCCCTACGGCGATAGGGGAAATACCTCAGGGAGTGCGGCGCATAGGGTCGAGGCGGTGGCCGACCCGTGGAACTTCGCCGGCGAAAGCGTGGCCCTCGGGGCCCCGGGAGCGACGGTCACCCTGGTGCAGGGCTCGGCGTTCTGCATCGCATCGGCCAGTGGAGACATCCACCCGGGCACGCCTCAGGGCCTGTTCTTCCGTGACGTCCGGATCGTCTCGACCCTGGAGCTGACGGTTAACGGGAGTCGTCCGGAGACGTTGTCGGCGGGGGCCACCGAGCCATTCTCGGCCCTCCACGTCAGTCGCAGCCCCGCAAGCGCAGGCGACACCGAACGCCACCTGCTCGTCGTACGCAACCGTCACATCGGGCGCGGCATGCGGGAGGATGTCAGCGTCCGGAACTTCGGCGAAGAGCCGGCATCCTGCGTCATCGAACTCCGCATTGGGGTCGACTTCGCCGATCTCTTCGAAGTGAAGGAGGGTCGCGTCGCGCCCGGAGGAGAGCGGTCGGTCGAGATCGCGGCCAACCATGCGATCCACCGTTCCCGAAAGGGTGGGCACGGACGCGGGGTGCGAATCGGTTTCCCCGGAGAGCGGCAGGTCCACGTTGCTGACGACGTCACCCGCTTCGAGGTCGTCATCCCTTCCCACGGCGTCTGGTCGACCTGCCTCCAGGTCACGCCGATCATCGAAGACGAGGAGATCCAGCCGCGCTACCTCTGCGGGGCCTCCGTCGACCGGGCCGAGCCCGCCGAGCGTCTGCAGAAGTGGCGCCGCGAGGTGCCCATGGTCCAGACCGACAACGACGCCCTCCGCCACGCCATCATGCGCAGCGTCGACGACCTCGGGGCCTTACGCATCTTCGATCCCGATTTTCCCGAGCGGACGGTGGTCGCTGCAGGGGCGCCGTGGTTCATGACCCTCTTCGGTCGCGACAGCCTCATCACCGCATGGATGGCGTTGCTCGTCGATCCCGACCTCGCCCTGGGTGTCTTGCAGACCCTCGCCCGCTTCCAAGGCAACAAGGTCGATTCGAGCAACGACGAGCAGCCCGGCCGGATCCTCCACGAGATGCGCTTCGGTGAGGCTGCCACCCTCTCCCTCGGCGGGGGAAGCGTCTATTACGGCTCGGCCGACGCCACGCCGCTGTTCGTCATGCTGCTCGGCGAGTTGCGCCGGTGGGGTCTGGGTCACGAAGCCGTCGATCAACTCCTCCCGAACGCTGATCGAGCGCTCGCCTGGATCGAGGAGTTCGGTGATCTCGACGGCGACGGATACGTCGAGTATCAGCGAGCGTCGGAGCGCGGTCTCCTCCACCAGGGTTGGAAGGACTCACACGACGGGATCCGCTTCGCCGACGGCCGGATTGCGGTCGCCCCCATCGCTCTGTGCGAGGTGCAGGCCTATGTCTATGGGGCGTACCTGGCCCGTGCGCACTGCGCCGATGAGGACGGAGACGCGCCGACGGGCGAGCGTTACCGCGCCAAGGCAACTGCGCTCAAGGTGGCGTTCAACCGTGACTTCTGGTTGCCGGAGCGGGGTTGGTTCGCCATGGGCCTCGATGAGTCCAAACAGCCCATCGATGCCCTGGCGTCGAACATGGGCCACTGCCTCTGGACCGGCATCGTCGACGAGGACAAGGCCGCGGCGGTGGCTGCGCACCTCGTCGGCCCTGACCTCTTCAGCGGCTGGGGCATTCGGACGCTGGCTTCGTCGATGACGGGATACAACCCCATCAGCTACCACTGTGGATCGGTCTGGCCCCACGACAACGCCATCGCCGCCGCCGGCTTGATGCGGTACGGCTTCGTCGAGGAAGCCAACCGCGTGATCCTGGGCTTGCTCGATGCGGCAATGGACTCCTCCGGGCGGCTGCCCGAACTCTTCACCGGCCTCGACCGTGCCGAGTTCCCCAACGTCGTCGCCTATCCGACCTCGTGCTCACCTCAGGCGTGGGCGGCGGCGTCTCCGCTGCTCTTCGTCCGCACCATGCTTCGTTTCGACCCCGCGGTGCCTGCGGGCAAGGTGTCCGTCGCCCCGGTCGTTCCTGAGGCCATCGGCCGCCTGCGCGTCGAGGGCATCCCGCTCGCCGGCGCACGCGTCTCGGTGGAAGTCGCTCCCGACGGCAACGTGTCGATCGAGGGGCTGCCATCGGGAGTGTCGGTGTCGACCGATCCTCGGGATCCGCTGGCCGCCGTCCGCGCTGAGGGCGTACGGCCCGGCGTCTAGTACAGCGTGGGGGGAGGCCCAGAACGGGGCTTGGCAAAGCGGCCGAGGCCACCGCCCGTCGCAACGGGCTTCGTCGCGGTTGGGATCCGGCGAACACTCATGCGGGAAAGTCCGGTGATGGCCGGAACGGGCTGGCGGGTGGCCGCATACGCAGCCGCAAGTCCGCCCAAGATCAGAACGAACCCGATGAAACGGGCGCTGTCGGAGGCCGAGGGCTTGGCCAGCGCCCGGGCGCGAGCAGCCGCCGGCTGTTGGAGGAGCGGAGCCTGGGCCTTGCGGGGCAATGCCGGGACGGCCACGGCACCCGTCGGAGCGACCGACGTGATGTCGAAGCTGGTCGATCCCGTCGGTTCGAAGGTGGTCTGCGAGTCGAAGGTCGTCTCGCCGGCGAGTGGGGAAGAGAAGTCGCTCGGAGCATCGCTCGAGCCTCCGAACGAGAAATCGCTCGAGAAGTCGGTGGTCGCGGTGTCGGCGCTCGCCGCCGATGCTGGGAGTGCGCCTGCGTCAGGCTTCTTGAAGGCCAGGGAGAACGGTGCGATCGGCGTTCCGGGAGGGGCTTTCGGATCGGCCCCGGGGACGATGGCCACGTCGAGCACGCCGTCGCGTAGGAGGGCTTGGATCGCGAACGCCCAAGTTTTTCCGTCGGCACTGCGAATACCCGAGACGGAAGCTCCGCCGTTGCTGGCGTCGCAGGCGACGAGCGGCTTGTCATCCCAACGGCCCGCCGAGGCGGGCGTCCACAACGACGTCGTCTGGCAGGCCAGCAGCCGGGCGACCTGACCGCCCGTGTCGCCGTTGTCGGCCACGGTCAATGTCAATGTGGCGGCCGATGTCGTCGCCCGGACCGCAGCAATGGCGTCGGCGCCATCCGGTGTGGCCGACACCAGCATTCCGTCGCCAACGTTCGGAGGTGCCGGAGGCGGAGGCGTGATCACCGGTAGCGGCACCGCAAGCGGAACCTGCGACGGTGTCGGCGCAGAGTTGCCGGCGTTCGGCTTCCACCACCACCCGCTGGCAATAGCGGTCTCAGCCTGGACGGGCGTCGGCGCGAACCCGAGCACCATCGAGCCCAGGATCGTGGCAGCAAGGAGCATTCGACAACGGCGGACCATCATTCGTCCGTTCCTCCTTCGCCGAACATCGTCTTCACAGATCGGTTGCCGTTGGCGCTGTGTCCGTCGGAGCCGTTGCCGGTTGCCGCCGGCCCTCGACGGCGTCGAGTCCGGACCGCCGTCGCCGTCCCCCCGGAGCCATCGGCCAAGGTGCCGTCGCTGGCACCGATGACCTCGCCGCCCGTGGGGTTCTTTCCGGAACGATTGATGACCGCCATGTCGCCCCCGAGGTACGAGGAGATCACCTGAGGGTTGGAGATGACTTCCTGGGGTGTGCCTTCGACGATCGGATGACCGAGCTCAAGGGCGATCATGCGGTCGGAGATCTCCGTGATGAGGGGCATGTCGTGCTCGATGATCAGCAGTGCACAGCCCGTCTCGGACTGGATCCGCCGGAGCAGCGGTCCGAGGGCCTCTGTCTCCTTCTGGGCGATCCCGGAGGACGGCTCGTCGAGAAGGAGAACCTTCGGGTCGTGGGCGATGCACATCGCGAGGTCGACGATGCGACGTGAGCCCGTCGAAAGCTCGCGCACGAACTTGTCACGGTATGCGCCGAGGGACATCAACTCGATGAGGTCTTCGACCGACCAGGCCACGTCCTCTTCTTGTCGCACGATCATCGGGAGGTTCAGAAGCGATGCGAGGTGATCGCGCAAATCGATATGGCGCTCCATGCCGATTGCGATGTTCTCGGCCACGGTGAGGGAGCCGACGAGTCGGGCGTCCTGGAATGATCGGCCGAGCCCCAGCCACGCCCGCTTGTCGGGCGACCACGTCGTGACGTCCTGACCGTCGAAGGTGATGCGGCCTTCGTCGGGGGTCAGGAATCCGGAGATGAGGTCGAAGATGGTGGTCTTCCCGGCGCCGTTAGGCCCGATGAGGCCGAGGATCTCGCCTTCGCGCAGGAGGAAGCTGGTGTCGTCAACGGCCCGGATACCACCGAATCGCTTCACCAGCCCGCCGAGTTCCAGCACCAACGGCCCCGCGGCGATCTCGGCCGGGTCGCGCTTGACGGCGGCCGCGATGGCCTTCCGTCCGGCTTCGCCCTTGCTCGAGCCTGCGCCCTCGAGGAACACCGAACGAACGATGTCGTCGCGCTCCAGAAGCTCGGCCGTCGGACCCTCGAAGCGCACCTCGCCCTTCTCCAGGAAGTAGGCGCGGTCGGCCACGGTGAGGGCCACGTTGATCGACTGCTCGACCAGGATGATTGCGGTGCCGGTGGCTTGGATGCGCCGCACGATGCCGAGCAACTGCTCGACGATGGTGGGTGCGAGGCCGAGCGACAGCTCGTCGATCATCAGCAACGTGGGCTTGGCGATGAAGGCCATGCCGAGGGCCAGCATCTGCTGCTCGCCACCTGACAGGTTGCCGGCCATCTGGTCGATGCGCTCGCGCAAACGGGGGAAGATGTCGAGGACTTCTTCGTTGGCCGCCTTGAGGTACTCCGGGTCGCTGCGATAGAGCCAGCCTGCCGCTCGCAGGTGCTCGGCCACGGTCAACGTCGGGAACACCGCTTTCCCACCGGGCACCTGGATGATGCCGCGTGACGTCGTCTGCACCCCGTCGGCGTGGGTGATGTCGCGACCTACGAAATAGATGGCGCCTCCGATGGGATCGTTGATGCCGCTGATGGCCTTGAGCAGCGTCGACTTTCCGGCACCGTTGGTGCCGAGGAGAGCGACGATCTCGCCGCGGCGGACCTCCATGTCGACGCCGAAAAGCACCTGCACCTGGTCGTAGGCGACCTCGACGCCGCGACAGATCAGAAGCTGGTCGGTCCCCTCCGCGGCGAGGCGTTGCTTGCGCAGATCGGCCGTCATCGACAACTGGGCCATGGCCCGGTTGGTGTCGTCGGCGACGAACTTGTTGGCTGATCGCAGGACGAGGCCGCCGATGAGCCAATACGGCACGGTGGCCAGTAGGCCGACCCGCAGGCCGTGGTTGTCGGGGATAGCGTTCACTCCCGGCAGGATGTAGAGCAACCAAACCCCAGCAACGAGGTAGAGCGCGCCGAACGAGAACGACAGCGTCCGCACCCGAGCCGGGGAGACGAAGGCCTGGGTGACGAAGAACGGCGGGTAGAAGATCCCGGCGACGAAGCTGGTCGCGGCGGCGATCACGATCCAGAGCGCCAACCATGGGGCGAGGGCGACACCGGCGAGGCCGATGCCAACGCCTACGAGCGAGAGGCCAGCCCACTTGACGGGCTCGCCCATGCCCTTGCCGAGCCACTTGGCCGTCCACTTCCCGGACATCTGCACGCCGGTGAACGTTGCGATCGCATTGATCGACCCGATGACACCTCGTGCAAAGGGCCCGATGTGGAATACGCGCTCGAGGAAGAGCGGAAGGAGGAAGGCCAGTGGCACGACGCCGGCGCCGATGAAGACCCAGGCCGCGAATTGACGTCGCAGCGTCTTGACCCCGAAGAGGATCCGGCGGGCCTCGGCGAAGGGGACGGGCTCCTCCTGGTCGAGGTCCTCGGCAGCGTCGGGATCGTCGGTGGCACCGCGTCGAGGATCTTTCAGCTTCAGCGCCAGGAACGAGATGGCGACGCAGGGGAACAGCAGGAAGATGAAGGCGCCCCGCCAACCGAACAGCGAAGCGACGGCCCCGGTGACGATCTGTCCGGCAATGCCACCGAGGTAGATCGCGTTTCGGTGGGTGGCGAAGACCCCGCCTCGATGCTCTGGCTTGTAGTAGTCGGCCAGCATCGAGTTGTGGACGGAGTCGTTGACCAACCGCCCGATCCCGTTGCCGAGGCGGAACACGACGAGAGCGCCAATGAAGGGCGCGGTACCCGTGAGGAAGGAGAAGATCCCGGCGGCGATGGCGCCGGCGAAGACCAGCTTTCGCCGTGGGAGCCTGTCGCCGTAGTACCCCATGGGGATGGCGGCCAGCAGCACGATCGTCACGTTCAGGACGACGATGGTGGAGAACGCCCGGTCGGTCAGATGGAAGGCGCGCTCGATGTCCGGCGCCAGCACGCTGAACGCAGCGGTGTCGAACTCGTCGATGAAGAAGATGAGGAACAGCACGAGCAGGGGGAAGGTGGGGTCGCCCCCGGTGGCCTTCGAAAGGCTGTTGCGGGCCCACGTCAACGGGTTCATCGGGCCGCCTCCTCGAGCGCAGGAAGCGTCGGGTCGACGCGGAAGTGTTCGTGTCGGTCGGCGTCGTCGACGTGGACGCGGACTCCACACGTCGGGCACTGGATCACGCCGACGAACTCGTCCGGGTGGTTGGCGTGCTCGGCTGCGACCTCGAGCAGATGATCCCCGGCCTTGCTCTCGGCCTCGTCGACGAGGCTGTCGGCCATGAGACTGGCGACCACGATGCCGTGCTTCGTTGCAATCCGGCGGAGGAACCGATCACGAAGGATGTAGGCGCCCTCGGAAAGTCCACCCGGCAAGAACGCCAACACCAGGAGGACGCCGACGCCGCTCGTCAGGAGTTCGATGAACTTGACCTCTCGGAGACCCGGGAGCAGCGGAAGACCGACGAGGTAGACGGCGCCGAGTACTGCGCCGCCCAACGATCCGACGCCACCGATGACAGCCATCACGAACAGCGAGATGGACTGCTCAGGCGAGAATCCGCCCGGGGAGAACACGGTGTTCTGGTAGGCGATGAGCGCCCCGGCCAAACCGGCCATGAAGCCGGAGACGGCAAAGGCGGCGAGGCGGGTGCTGGCGAGGCTGACGCCATAGGCCTGCATGACCCGGCCGTTGTCGCGCACGCCGATGAGGATGCGACCAGATCGGTTCTTCCGGAGTGACTTGGCCATGCCGAGCACGAGCAGGAGGAAGACGAGGCAGAGGAAATAGAACTTCGCGTCTGGTTCGAGCGTGATCGGCCCGACCTTCGAAGCGGTGTTGAGGTCCCAGCGGTTGTAGAGAACCGGGCGGTCGATGAACGTGTTGTCGGCGGGAAGGAGCCACGAGAAGAACTCGCGCCGCAGGATGAAGTCGCGTACGGCGAAGGCGAACGCCAGCGTCGTGACGGCGAGGAAGAGGCCCTGGATCCGGAGCGCGGGGAGGCCGACGAGCACGGCGATCAACGCTCCCGCCAAGGCTCCGGTGATGACAGCGCCGAAGAAGTCCCAGTGGTGATTGGCGGCCAGGCCACCGGCGACCGCCGAGCCGACGCCGGCGATGGCGTACTGCCCGAGGGAGATCTGTCCCGCCCAGCCGGTGAGGACGACGAGCGACACGCCGATCATGGCGTAGAGCACGATGAGCGTTGCCGCACCGGTCTTGGCGGTGCCGAAGATCCACGGTGCACCGAGCGCCAGCAAGGCAACAACGGCAATGCAGATGCGCCGGGCCATTCGCACCTCGGGGAGACCCCGCAACTCTTGAGGGATCGGCCGGAAGTCCTTGACCGCCTGCCACGAGGACGCCCCTGTTTCCATGGCTCTCGAGAGCTTTCCTCGCTGAGCCAGCAGGGCGATGACGACCACGACGAACATGACGGCATTGGCCAGAGCGGCGCGCCGCGTGGCGAAAAGGGCCGAGCGGTCGATGATGCCGATGAGCATGCCGGCGGCAAACGCGACCGGGAGGCTCTCCATGCGGGCGATGACTGCGACCGCGAGGCCGAACAGGAGGATGGATGGTCCGACGAACCCGCTGAGCGGGAGGCCCACGAGCGGCGTGCGGAGGAAGACTCCGATGGCCGAAAGCACGGTGGCGACCACCCAGACGACCGTCGAAACACGGCGGACCGGGATGCCGAGCAGCGACGCCCGCTCGCCGTTCTCGGCCGACGCCCGGACGGCGATGCCCATGTCGGTGAATTTGAAGAATGCACCCAGGGCGATCACGCAGATCCCGCCGACGACCACGGCGAAGATGTGGTCGCCCGACAGGGTGCTCGGGCCGATCCGGAACGTCAGCCCGGAGAACGGCGTCGGGAAGGTGAGGCCGACGCTGTCGAGGAGCTGTCCGCCGACCCACTGCTTCGAATAGAACTCCAGGATCAGCAACAGCAACCCGAGGCCAATCGTGACCACGGTGAGGATGAGGCGTGGCGAGTCGGCGAAGCGACGTACGACCACGATCTCGACGGTGGCTCCGAGAAGAGCCGCCATCACCAGCATGAGCGGGATCGCCAGAAGGTATGGGAACCCATGCCGGGCGATGAGCAAGAGCACGACGACCGCCGGCACGGAGCCGAGCTGGGCTTGGGCGAAGTTGATGATCCGATTCGCCCGATACACCAGGATCAGCCCCATGCCGACCAGGCCGTAGAGCGCCCCGATGACCGCTCCACCCACGAAGACACCGCGAGGAAGCGGGCTCGGGTAGCGCCCGGCACTGATGCCGACCAACGGGATGACGACCCGGCCGAAGATGAGCTGGACGAAGCCTTCGACGAGAACGACGTAGGCAACGACGACCTTCACGACCGGGCCCCAACGGGGGTGTCGCCATGCCGTCTGGAGCGGAGCGAGTGCTTTGGTGAGTGCGGGATGCTCGAGGGTCGGCATGGGGTTTCCTAGTTCGGCGAGACGGGGATGGCGGCCAACCCGTTGGAGGGCCAGTTTCCGAGCTCCCACCGACGGCCGTTCTCGACGTTCTGGTAAGCGCCCTTGCTCCCGTCGACCGGTGTGGTCGCGCTCGCATCCCAGTAGACCTCACGGACGTCGGAGAGGCCGGTGTAGTCGTCCTTTCCGTAGCGATAGAGCGTCTGGCGAGCGTCCTTCTTCGGCTCCCACCCGCCGGAGGGCGGCAAGCTGAGCATGCCCTGTTCGAGGGTGAGGGGGCCGTAATCGGGTCCGGCAGCCTGGATGGCAATACCGGCGGCGTTGGCGAAGGCCCAGCCCAGGCCACAGCCGTTGTTGCCGCACGGGTGACCGCTCTTGCCGGTCGACCGCCAGACCTTGGCCGGATCGCTCTCGTCGAGAGTCGTCGGCTGACCGAGATGGCTCGGTCCGAAGGCGTGTGCCATCTGCTGCGGGTCGTAGAGCTGACCGAGGAGGTCGTAGTCGAGCAGCCCGAGGCCGGGAAGCAGGAACTCAGGGAAGTACCCGTTCTTGGTCATGCCCGTGGTCAGGAAGACCGGGGCGATCGGGTCGCACATGCAGGTCACCGTCGTCACCTTGTTGGCGATGAGGTTCTCGACCGTCGACTGCGTTTGTTCGTTTGCCCGCTCGATGTCGGAGGCATAGGTGAAGTACAGGGAGGTGCCGCCTCCGCAAGCTTTGACCTTGGCGATCACTTCTTTGGCCGTTGCGACGTTGGCTTCGATCTCCGGAACAACGATTCCGAGCTTGCGGGGAACGGCGTCGCGTGTACCCACCTGCGGGTGGATGACCTTCCCGCTGTGGTCGGCGTTGCCGCCCTTCATCTTCTTGCAGTAGTACTCGGCGATGTGGTCGGCCGCCTGGGTGCCGTCCATGCCGACGTCGTACCGGAAGGGACGCCGCTGCGTGTAGAAGTTTACGTCGAAGGCCGAGCCGCCGATGCTGGGAATGCCCGCCTTGGCCCAAATGTCGAACACCGACGCATAGAGCGACGTGTTCCAGATGATGAGCGCCGGCTTCTTCTTGACCACTTCCTGGGCGGCGGCGTTGCACTTGTCGTAGTTGGGCGGAGTGCTCGGGCAGTCGCCGACCACCTTCTCCCACATGATTTTGCGGCCGTAGAGCTCGTAGTTCTTGTTGATGAACTCGAAGTAGGCGGTGTACGCGGCCGTGTCTTCGGCGTCGGTCGTTGCGAGGCCCTTGGCGCCGAGAATGGCGTTGACCTGGTCGTTCGGGGTCGCCTGGAAGATGATGACCTTGATCGTGTCCTTGGTGACACCCTGATAGGTCGCGCCGCCGTTGTCGCCGGTGAACTTGGCCTTGCAGGGCGCGACGTTGTTGATCAGGCCGATATCCACTTGACGGCCGTTCTTGCAGTGGCTGGTGTCGCCGCCTCCCGCAGCGGCCGCAGCTGTGCCGCCCCCGGCCGCGGCCCCAGGAGTGGGGCCTGCAGCGCCGCCGGCTGCGCCGCCGGTAGTGGCTGCGGCCCCGCCAACGGTCGTCTTCGCCCCCGCGGTGGCCCCGGATCTCGTTCCCCCTCCTGAAGAAGTCGTTCCACCGGCAGAGGTGGTCCCGTCGACGGCGCCCGCATCGACAGCGCCGGGATCGGTAGATCCGTCCTCGGTCGTCGCAGCATCACCCGGAGCGAAGGCTCCTGAAGCCGCTGGACCGCCGAGCGCTGTCAGGTTCTGCCCCTGTGGCCCTCGCGACGGCGCCACTGCGATCAGCAGTGCCTGGACGACGACGAGAACGAGGAAGGGGGCATAGAGCTGCGCCCAGGATTTCCGCATGTGATTTTGAACCCCCTGTTGCGTGCCGGCGGGCACGGTGGAAACTTCTCGATCCGAGGTCAAACCGTACGTCTTGTGACATCGGTCATGACTTCAGGGTCAAGATTTCGACGGTGTATCCCGAAGGTCCTCTTTCCAGGACCTGAATCGGACATGTCGCGCCCCGCTCGGACCCGTTCCTTCGCCCGTGCCGTCAGGGTGGAGGCGGAAGGTGGCCGAGCGGGTCAGATCCGAAACGGCGACGGCCAGGTAGGCGGCATCGGCTTTGGTCGCAGGCCCGCTCCGCCAGAGCAGCCAGTCGCCGATGCGCCGCTTGTACTGGGCCTCGGGACCGTCGAAATCAGCGCCCAGTTCGAGCAGAGCCATCGGAGCCTCGATCCAGGCGCGGGCCGGGATGGTGCGATCCCGCTGGGGGAGGGGCGGGAGGTCGTTGGTGTGGAGTGGCGTTGGATCGGTCGGCCGCTGGTCGTACGGGAGGGCCATGGCGGGCATTCTGTCTTCCGGCGGCCGCCGACGGTTCGTAGGATCGGCCGATGACCACGATCGAGAGCGACGTCGTCGACGTCACCTGGGACCTTTCGCACCTCCTCGACGGCCGGACCGACTCCGAGGCCGCCGTTTTCGAGCTGCTCGACGATGCCGACCGTCGATCGGATGAGATCGCCCAGGTCAGAGGCACCCTGACCTCGATGGACGCTGCCGCACTGGCCGTGCTGATGACCGCGATGGCCGACCTCCACGAGGTCATCGGGCGGGCCGGGGCCTACGCGTCGCTTCGATTCGCCACAGACACGTCCGACGCCAGCCGGGGCTCGTTGATGCAGAAGGTGCAGGAGCGGGCGACGGCCGTCAACTCCAAGCTGATCTTCTTCGAACTCGAGTGGGCGGCGCTTTCGGATGAGAGCGCCGACGCATTGGTTGCCGACGAGCGCCTGGCGTTCTGCCGGCATCACCTCATCAGCGCCCGGCGTTACAAGGACCACCTCCTTTCCGAAGCCGAGGAGAAGATCCTTTCGGAGAAGTCGGTCACCGGGCGAGGGGCGTGGAACCGTCTCTACAGCGAGCAGGCGTCGGCCATCGAGGTGGAGCTCGACGGACGTACGGCGACCCTGGAAGAGGGGCTTTCCCGTCTGTCATCGCCCGATCGCGAGGTGCGTCGGGCCGCCGCCGAAGCGGTGACCGCCGGCTTGAAGCCGGGTCTGCGCACCCGCGGGTTCATCTTCAACACGTTGCTGGCCGACAAATCCGCCGACGACCGCCTCCGGAACTACGAAACCTGGATTTCGAGCCGCAACCTCTCCAACGAGGCCCCGGACGAGTCGGTGGCCACCCTGGTCGAGGCCGTTCGCAAGCGCAGCGACATCCCTCAACGCTGGTACGCCCTCAAAGCCCGTCTGCTCGGCCTCGATCGGATCGCCGACTACGACCGGATGGCCTCGGTCGCCGACAGCGAGGAGGAGATCGGCTGGGACCAGGCCAAGGAGCTCGTGCTCGACGCCTATTCCTCGTTCTCACCCGAGATGGCGACCGCCGCGCGCCGGTTCTTCGACGAGCAGTGGATCGACGCTCCGCCACGAGCGGGCAAGCGGGGCGGGGCGTTCTGCTCGTACACCGTGCCGTCGGTCCATCCGTACGTGTTCCTCAACTGGACGGGTCGCCGCCGCGACGTCATGACCCTCGCGCACGAACTGGGCCACGGCCTGCACGCCTACCTTGCCCGTGACCAGGGGATCTTCCACCAGACCACGCCCCTGACCGTGGCCGAGACGGCGTCGGTGTTCGGCGAGACGGTGACCTTCGGGCGGGTGCTCGAGTCGGTGGCCGACCCCGCCGACCGCTTGGCTCTCCTGGCCTCGAACATCGAGGACGCCATCGCCACCATCTTCCGCCAGACGGCCATGAACCGCTTCGAGGATCTCGTCCACACCGAGCGGCGCACGAACGGCGAGCTGTCGGTCGAGCGCTTCGGCGACTTGTGGGCCGAGTCGCAAACCGAAATGCTCGGCGCCGCCGTCGAGATCACCGAGGGCTACAAGACGTGGTGGAGCTACATCCCCCATTTCATATCGACGCCGGGCTACGTCTACGCCTACGCCTACGGGCAGATGCTGGCCCTGTCGGTCTATCGCCAGTACTCCGAACAGGGCTCGGACTTCGTCCCCCGCTACCTGCACATGTTGTCGGCCGGCGGATCCATGGCCCCCGAGGATCTCGGCCGCATAGTGGGCTGCGACCTGGCCGACCCGCACTTCTGGGACGGCGGCCTCGACATCGTCGAGGGCCAACTCGAAGCGGCCGAAAGCGCCGCCTTCGACGCCGGGCGCCTCTCCCGCTAGCCCGCACTGGATGTTCAAGTGGCCCTTCCGGCCGCCGCCAAGGCCACCTGAGCGGGGTCAGCACGACCGCAGGGGCAACTTCAACCCCCTCAGGAAGCGTGTCGGAGCGGGCGGTTTCGGGCTTGGGCGACGACGCCGGCGAGCTGGCGTGAGGTGGCGACCCGATGTGTCGTGCACTCCGTCCAGGTGAAGCGACCACAGAGCCAGCCAGTAGCAGCGACGACTGCCGTCTCCCGATTGGCGTCGTAGACCGGTTGGCCTGCGTGGTGTTGACCGTCGAGCTCGATGAATACCCCGAGTTCAGGCCAGGCCAGGTCAACCCGGGCCACGAAGCGCCAATGCCCGTCGAAGACATCCACCTGGCGTTGCGGCGGCGCCAGACCGGGGACGAGGCGCGCGATCTGGATCATCAGCGTCTCGAGGAGGCTTTCGGTGGGGAGCGCTCCCGACGGACGCTGATGATCCAGATCGCGCGCCTCGTCCCCGGTCTGGCGCCGCCGCAACGC
>JBKJLN010000007.1:0-3293 GCA_046596935.1 Acidimicrobiales bacterium | reverse complement strand
CACTCGCGGCGCCCGTTCGGAGCGTGGGCAGTTGCGTGTAGAGCGTGCCTCCGGGGCAGGCCGTGGCCTCCCAATCACGATGGCCCGAGATGGTCGGCATTCCTGCCTTCACGTTGCCGTTGACGGGGTTGGTGTAGGTGACCGTTCCCGTCGGGTTGAGCCCGTGGCGGGTGCTCAGCTTGGCGAGGAGATTCTGCAGCGCAGCCGTCGCCGCGGTTGTCGGCGTCGTGGTGCCCGAGCACGTGGCATTGCCGGCGTCGAAACAACCGAGCAGGGCGATCCCGAGGTTGCCGGTGTTGTAGCCGCCGACGTGGGCGCCTGTAACAACGCCATCAGCGGTTGGGCTATGGGCGAAGTCCGACCCGTCGCCGCCGCCGGTGGCGCATGACTTGCTGGTCTGGCCGGCGTTGCGTCCTTCGTAGACGACGCCGTTCGGATCGATCAAGAATTGGTAACCGATGTCGCTCCAACCGTTCGTCAAGACGTGGTAGCGCTCGATGGCCAGCACGGTGTTGGCGCAGTTCTGCGCCGGGTCATTGCTCCCGGCGGTGTGGTGGACAGTGAGCACCTGGTCGGGCGAGAAGGCCTGCTTGTCGGTGCCCTTGGTCCATCCGGTGATGGATTCATCGGCGTTCCAGTCGGCTCGTGACGCACAAGTCGGCAGCGCGCCGGCAGCGGTACCGAGCGACGGCCGCCTACCGACGACCGGGCCGTCCGTGAGGTTCATGGCGGTCACCCGTACATCGGCGAACGACGCCGGAAGTCCACGCACCTGGTAGGCGTCGGCGTCGGCCACACTCAGAAGCGCCGAGGAGAACTGGCCGAGTTCCTGAGCCCCGTCCTCGCCGAGTTCCCGCCACGGGCCCCAAGTGCCTGCCGTTCGGAACCGGACCTGCCCGACCGCCTCCGACGAAGCTGCCCCGTCGGCGAGGTGCGCCGACAACCCGAAGTACTCGATGCTGAACGGGATTTCGACCGGGGCGGCACTGAGCGGCCTCGTCGATTCGAGGGGACGGTGGATCGGCGCTGCGCCTGAGGGTGCGATGCCGAGCAGGACCGTCGCCACCAAGGTGGCGACAGTCAGCACGACGACGGCGGTACGGGGCGACGTCTGCGGTCGGTTGGTCGAGAACATGCGTCGCTCCTGCAGCCAAAGGCTGCCTTCGACCCGCCGGTCAGACGACGTCACGCTACGGGCTCGGCTCTGCCTGGGTCTATGACCCGAAAGAACCATTTGCACCGTTTACTTGGTACGACGGACTGGCGCCGGCGAGGGAGCTTCTGGACAGTTGAGGCCCGCCGGGGCGGCCGTAGTGCTCGAAAGTGGTCGGCCGAAGCCGACCCGCCGCAGAAGGTGCGTCCGGTCAGAACCCGCTGACGTTCAGCCTTCCACCGGTCACTGTCTTGCCGGCGAGCGACGTGGTTGGGACAGCGCTGATCAAAATGGCGTTCTTGATGGTGGCAGCCGAGGACCCCGGATGAGTGGATGCGTAGAGGGCGGCGCCGCCGGTGACATGGGGGGTGGCCATCGAGGTGCCGCTGTACGAGCTGTACGAGTTCACGGCCGTCGTCGACCAGACGCCCACGCCTGGGGCGCCGAGGTCGACGGTCGTAACGCCGTACTGCGAGAAGCTGGCCAAGGCGCCCGTCCTGTCGATGGCGGCAACGGCGATCACGTTGGGGACGTTGTAGTTGGAGGGGTAGCTGGCCGTAGCGTCGTTGTCCGTGCCGTTGTTGCCGGCGGCGGCCACGAACAGGATGTTGGCGGTGTTCGCGCGGCTGATCGCGTCCAGCAGTGATTGGCTGAATCCTCCACCTCCCCAGGAGTTGTTGGTGGCGACAATGTTGAGACCCTTTGCCGTCTTGAGGTCAGTGAAGTAGTCGACGGCCCTGACCGCGTTCGCCAAGGTGCCGCCCGAGCGCCCGAGGAATTTGCCGGAGATGAGAGTGACGTTCCAGTTCACCCCGACGACGCCGGCACCGTTGCCCTTGGCCCCGATGGTGCCGGACACGTGGGTGCCGTGATTATCGACGGTCCCCTTCCTGCCGCCGTCGTAGATGGTGTTGTCGTTGTTGGCGAAGTCCCACCCGCGGACGTCGTCGACATATCCGTTGTTGTCATTGTCAAGGCCATCGGCGGCGTCATATGGGTTCGTCCACACCTGACCATTGAGGTCGGGATGATCGAACTGGATCCCCTCGTCGATGATGCCGACGTACACGCTCGCAGAGCCGGTGCGATTAGCTGCCCAGGCCTCGCCGGCCTGACTGCCGTACTGATTCGCAGGCGAAGTGCCGTCGCCGTACATGCCCCAGAGCGAGCCGTTGGTGTAGTACGGATCGTTGGAAACTGCGGCGTGGGTGTAGATCCAGTTGGGCTCGGCGTAGGCGACGGCGGGGTCTTCCTGGAGGCGACGGGAGGCCGCAGAGCGGTCGGCACCGGCCGGCAGGCGGACGAGTTCGACCTCCGAGCGGAGGCCCTCGGCGGGGACGACCCGCTCCTGGAATTGGGCGGCGGCGCGCGAGCGGGCGTTGGCCCGCTGCTGCGGCGTGGCACCGAGGCGGTAGCCGATGAGCAACTCACCGGGGACCGAGGCTGGCTCGGGCGACGGCGGGGCGGCCACGGCGGGGGTGGTGCCAATGGCGAAGGCAGCGGCGCCCATGGCGATGGCTGCCAGAACGGCGATCAGACGTCGCATACCCGCTCCTCGGATTCGATGCTGCAAGGACGAGGGTACATCGGTACGGCCGAGCGGAGAAGTGTTGCGAGTGGTCACACTCGGAACGTACTGGGACAAACGGTGTGAAGCGCAGGCCCAAACGGCAAATGGCTCGACCGGGCTAGTGCTGTCGCCCCCCGGTCGTGGCGGAACTGACCACGGGTTCCCGATACACGCGGCGGAGCCCCGCCGGCGAGGGCGGGGCTCCGAGCTACTTCAGTGACACCTGACGAAAGTCAGTCGGCGGGGCCGGTGCCGGCCAGTTCTTCCATGGGCGGAGGCTCGACGACGGCGGAGACGGTGCGGAACACGATGCCCCGCTTGCCGTCGGCGTCGTCCTCGACGTCGACGATGATCGTGTCGCCGACGTTGAACTCCTTGTAGAGGATGCGCTCGGAGAGCGGGTCCTCGATGAGGCGCTGGATGGCCCGACGGAGCGGGCGGGCGCCGTACTCGGGGTCGTAGCCCTGGTCGGAGAGGAAGAACTTCGAGTCCTGGGTGAGCTCGAGGCCGTAGCCCTGGGCCTGCAGTTGCTCGCGCACCCGCTGATCGTCGACATCCAGATCAAGCGGG
>JBKJLN010000085.1:0-4471 GCA_046596935.1 Acidimicrobiales bacterium | reverse complement strand
GTGGCCGTCGACGATATTGATCTCTTCGACCTCTATAGCTGCTTCCCGTCGGCCATCTCATTCGCCCGTGACGCCCTCCTGTCACGGTGATCGGTCGGGTGTCCTCCAGCTCGAGGCCGAGGGCGTCACGGGCGAATGAGATGGCCGACGGGAAGCAGCTATAGAGGTCGAAGAGATCAATATCGTCGACGGCCACACCCGCCATCGTGATGGCCGTCGTCGTGGCGTGGCCCATCGCCGGCGAGGCCGCCAGGTCGGGACGCTTCGCGAGGTGGACCGCATCACGAGCGAAGCCCCAGCCACGGAGGTAGACGCGTCGATCATCAGGAACACCCCAACGGTCGGCAGTCGCCCGGGTCACCATCAGGTTCGCGGCCGCCATGTCAACGTCGAGGAATGCGGTCATCCACTTCGTGTACGGGGTTGCCACCGCCCGGTTGTCCTGGCCGGGGCTCGTGAGCTGGTCGGCTGACCGGGAGGTGCGGAACCACGCGTCGGGGTTGACGACGGCAACAGCGTTCAGTCTTTCCATCATGCTGGCCATCTCCGTCCGGTCGGCCGGGTCGCCGCCACGGTCCGCCCACCGAGCTTGTTCGAGCAGCGCGAAGGTCAACCACGCTGGCAGGATCCCGTGGGCGATCTCGGTGGGGAGGTACCACTCGGCGAGGTTCACGGGATGATCTGGCGGAGCGGGGTGGGGATGCCGCCATGGCGGCACCTCGCCAGCTTGGGCGTAGCGGCGGCGGGTGGCCAGCGCCTCACCCCCGACCACGAGGGCAACATCGGACTCGCCCGCCAGCATCCGTTCAGCGGCAGCGTTGATCAGCCGCTGAGGCGACGTACCCGCGAGGATCGACTCCTCGCAACGGATCCCTTGTAGCCCCAGCGACGAGGCAAGAGGCGCAGACGGACGGTCGTACGTCCATGACTGGCAGTGCACAACCCCCAGATGATCGACGGCGCCAATCACCTCGCGACCGATCCCGACGTCGGCGGCAGCGGCCCGCGCCACCCGCTCCCACATCTTGAGCGGCTCGGGCGACGGATCCGGGCCTGGATGCCACGTCGCGCGCGCCGTGCCGACGAGGCACGGAAGACGGGAATCGGCCAGCGTATGGCAATGCATGCTCCATAAGTTACGTGTTGAACTTCGTAGGCACGAACTCTACGGTCTGACCGTCCGGAGATCGTGGGAGAACGACGTCATGGCCAGCGCAGCCCCACTTGCCGGTGTTCGCGTCATCGAGTGTTCGTTGCTCGGAGCGGGAGCCCTCGCCACCCACCTCGTCGACCTGGGCGCCGAGGTCATCAAGGTCGAGCCACCGTCGGGTGACTACGTCCGTGAGATGACCTGGCCGATCGTGGATGGCGTGTCGCTGATGCACCTGCACATCAACCGCGGCAAGCGGTCGATCGTGTTGAACCTCCGCCCCAGAGGGCGCCGAGGTGTTCAAGGACCTCGTCCGCGATGCGGACGCGGTGATCGAGGCGATGCGGCCTGGACCGCAGAGGTCTGGGCTACGACGCCCTGAAGTCGGTCAACCCCAAGATCGTGTTCTGCACCATCTCGGGGTACGGCATGACAGGTCCATACAACCAGATCCCGTCCCGCGTGGATGCCCGCCGAAGAAGTCGGTGCCGCCATGCTGGGGACACCGATCAAGTTCGTCAACACGCCCCTATCCCAGCCAACCCGGGCTCCGACGGTAGGCCAGCACACCGACGAGGTGCTTCAGTCGGTCCTCGGCTACGACGACGACCGAATCGCAGCCCTGCGAGAGACCGGTGCCATCACGTGAACGGACTGCGGTGAGCACCCAGAGGATCGCAGTGTCGGCGTGACGCGAGCACCTTGTTGCTGCACCGTCGCCCTCCCACAACTCGGCACCGGCCAGGCCGGGACATCGAGGATTCGCCGACCGGCAGGAAGCCAGTCGAGGTCTTGGTCGATGTGGCCCGCGAGGAGGGCGTCGCTGGTCACGTCCGTGGTGGGGCGGTGTTGAGGATGCGAAAGGCGGCGAACGCGGCCCCGAACCCGTTGTCGATGTTGCAGACGGTGACACCGGCCGCGCAGCTCGTGAGCATGCCTGCCAGTGCGGCCAGGCCGCCGACGCCGACTCCATAGCCCACCGACGTGGGAACGGCGATCACGGGAACGGAGACCAGCCCACCGACGACGCTCGGCAAGGCCCCCTCCATGCCTGCGACGACGATGGCCACCGCCGCGCCGTCGAGGATGTCGCGACGTCCCAACAGGCGGTGCAGACCGGCGACGCCGACGTCGTAGAGCTGCTCGAACGGCAGCCCGAACGCCCGCAACGTCTCGGCGCATTCCTCGGCCACGGGCAAGTCCGCTGTCCCGGCACACACCAGGGCCACCGTCCCACACGGGAGCGGGGCGACCGGCTGCACCTCGATCCGAGCGACGCGGGCGACCGGGACGTAGCGCGTCTGCGGGAACTCCTCTGTGAGATGTTCCGCCTGGGCCGGGTCGATGCGGGGTGACGAGCACGTTCTGTCCCGTGCAGACCAGCTCCCGGGCGACGCCGGCGATCTGCTCACGTGTCTTTCCCTGCCCGAGGATCACCTCGGGCGCTCCCTGCCGCAGGGCCCGGTGATGGTCCACCGTGGCGTAGCCCAGGTCGGCGAAGGGGAGGTCTCGCAACGCGTCAAGCGCGTCGTCGATGTCCACGCTCCCCGCCCGGACCTCATCCAGCAGGCTCCGCAGTCGCGCTACGTCCATCGTCGTTCTTCGTCGCGCGACGCCGCCCGCCGATCCGGTGAGGCAGGGTGAGCCTGGTGCAGGGGCGCTGCCATGGCGTGGTAGCCGCCGTCGACGTGGAGGATCTCGCCGGTGACGGCACGAGCGAGGTCGGACAGCAGGAAGCAGGTGGCGTCGGCGACCGGCGATGGGTCGGCTGGGTTCCATGGCATGGGCGAACCGGTTGCCCAGGCGTCGAGCAGCGTCTCGAACCCGGGGATGCCGCCCGCTGCTCGGGTGTGGATGGGACCGGCGGCGACGAGGTTAACTCGGATGCCGGCCGGCCCGAGGTCGCGTGCGAGGTAGCGGCTGAGCGATTCCAAGCCGGCCTTGCAGACGCCCATCCAGTTGTAGACGGGCCAGGCGGCGCTGGCGTCGAAGTCGAGCCCGACGACGCTGGCCCCGGTCGGCGGGGCCAGGCGGGCGACGACGGTGGCGACCGCGGCGAGGGACACGGTGCTGGTCTGGAAGGCCAGGCCGATCCCCTCCCGCCGGGCGTCGAGCAGCGGGCCGGACAGGGCGTCGGCGGGGGCGAAGGCGATGGCGTGGAGGGCGCCGTCGAGGTGCCCCCACCGCTCGGAGATCGTGTCGGTGAGCCGGGCGGTGTCCTCCGCGTCGGAGGCGTCGAAGGGCACGACGTCGACGCTGCCGGGGAGCCGTTCGGCGGCGGCGCGGGTGTGGTCGATGTCGCGTGGGAAGCCGGTGAGGAGCACCCGGGCGCCGAGCTCGTGGGCTCGTTGGGCGACGGCGAAGGCGATGCTGTCGGTGGTGACGACACCGGTGATGAGGATCTGCTTGCCGTTCAACACGGTGTGGCTCCGTTGCGTAGGTCGGTGTCGGTGGCCCGGGAGGCGTCGGCCATGGCGGCCTGGTGGGCTGCGACGGCTCGGCGGATGTCGGGGTCGGTGGTGGCGATGATCCGGGCGGCGAGGAGCGCGGCGTTGGCAGCGCCGCCGATGGCGACGGTGGCGACGGGGACGCCGGAGGGCATCTGCACGATCGACAGGAGCGAGTCGAGGCCCTGGAGGTGCCGGGACGGGACCGGCACGCCGATGACCGGCAGGCAGGTGACGGCGGCGAGCATGCCGGGGAGGTGGGCGGCACCGCCGGCGGCGCCGATCAGGACCCGCAGCCCACGCTCGGCGGCGGCAGCGCCGTAGTCGAGCAGGTCGCGGGGCGTGCGGTGGGCGGAGAGGATCCGAACCTCATGCGGGATGCCGAGCTCGGTGAGCAGCGTCGACGCCGGCCCCATGGTGTCGAGGTCCGAGGCGCTGCCCATGGCGATCCCGACGAGCGGGTGGTCGCTGCTCATGAGCCGAGAAGCAGCCGGGCGGCTGCCCGGGCGGTGTCGAGGGCCTCGGCCTGGTCAGCGCCCAGGGCGGTGACGTGGCCGAGCTTGCGCCCGGGGCGGGGATGTTTGGCGTAGAGGTGCACGGAGGCCCCGGGCACGGACAGCGCGGCGGTCAGGTGGCGGGCCGGGTCGGCGCCGGACGGGGGGCCGATCACGTTGACGGTGGCCGCGGCCGGGGCGAGCATCTCGGTGGACCCGAGCGGCCAGTCGAGGATGCCGCGGAGGTGGTTGTGGAACTGGGAGGTGACGGTCGCTTCGATGGTGGCGTGTCCGGAGTTGTGGGGGCGCAGGGCGAGCTCGTTGACGACGAGGTCTCCGGCGGTGGTGAGGAACAGCTCGACGGCGAGGATGCCGGTGGC
>JBKJLN010000422.1:0-11155 GCA_046596935.1 Acidimicrobiales bacterium | reverse complement strand
AGCGCGCGGTGATGTCGGTGTGGGTGTACGAGCAGCAGTGGCCGATGTGCAGGCTGCCGCTCACCGTCGGAGGCGGAGTGTCGATGGAGTACACCTCGTCGCGCGACTTGGTGCGGTCGAAGCGGTAGGTGCCATCGGCCTCCCAGCGCGCCGCCCACTTGGCTTCGAGGCCTTCCAACGTGGGTTTTTCAGGGACCTGAGGAGTCATGGTCCGCCTAACCTACCGGCGTGCTACGCGTCCACGACACTGCAATCGGAGGCCTCGTCGACCTCCAGCCCCGGGATCCCGGGAAGGTGTCGATGTACGTCTGCGGGCCGACCGTCTACGACGTCGCCCACCTCGGTCACGGTCGCCATCTGCTCGTGTTCGACGTCATGCGGCGCTACCTCGAATGGTCGGGCTACGACGTGCATTACGTGTCGAACGTGACCGACATCGAGGACAAGATCATCGCCAAGGCCAACGCCGCCGGCATGTCGGCCGACGACGTCGTTGCGACCTACGAAGCCGATTGGTGGTCGTTGGTCAAGCGACTCGGGTGCCGCCGCCCCGACGACGTTCCCCATGCAACGGAGTACGTCGAGCAGATGGTCGAGTTCGTGGAGGAGTTGATCGAGCGCGGCAAGGCGTATGCCACCGACGACGGCGTCTATTTCTCGGTCTCTTCGTTGGAGGGGTACGGACTCTTGGCTCGACAGTCCCTCGAGTCGATGCGCGCCGGCGGCGGTGATCGGGCGATCGTCGGTGAGGCCGGCAAGCGCCATCCGTTCGACTTCGCGCTCTGGAAATCGGCCAAGCAGAACGAGCCGGCGTGGCCGTCCCCGTGGGGTCCGGGACGGCCGGGGTGGCACATCGAGTGCACGGTGATGGCCCTCGACCTTCTCGGCGAGGGCTTCGATCTCCACGGTGGAGGTCACGACCTGACCTTCCCCCATCACGAGAACGAGCGGGCCCAGGCCCTCGGCCTCGGCATGGACTTCGCCCGCCACTGGCTGCACCACGGCATGGTGCTGGCCAAGGGCGGCGAAGAGATGCACCGCTCGGCCGGGAACTACGTGTCGCTGGCCGACTTACTCGATCGTCACGACCCGCGCGCGTACCGGTTGCTCGTGTTGCAATCGCACTATCGGGGGCCGATGGAGGTCATCGAGGAGAACCTCGAAGCCGCCGAACGCGCCCTTGCCGGGCTCGACAACTTCGCTCGTCGTGTGGGCCCGATCGCCGCCGAGGTCGAGCCTGACGCCGATGTGATCATCGCTTTCCGAGCCGCCATGGACGAGGACTTCAACTCCCCGCCGGCGATGGCGGCCGTGTTCGATGCCATGCGTCGCGCCAACGTTGCCCTCGATCGCAACAAGCGGGACACCGCCGAGTCGCTGGCCGCAGCCGTGCTCGAGCTGGTCGAGATGCTCGGCCTCCCGCCCCGTCCGAGCGAGGCCGTCGACGACACGTCGGCGACGATGGCCAGCGAGCGCGATGCCGCCCGCGCCGCCAAGGACTGGGCTCGGGCCGACGCACTGCGCGCTGAACTCGAGGATCAGGGATGGACCGTGCAGGACGGACCAACGGGAACCCAACTGACCCGGTGACTTTTCGGCGTTCACCTGATACCTTCCGGCCTGGGGTAGGTCTCTCGCCCGCCCCATCCGACACAGGAAAAACAGGGGGGCGCCACCATGGCGACCGGCACGGTGAAGTGGTTCAACAACGAGAAGGGCTTCGGCTTCATCGCCCAGTCCGAGGGTGACGACGTGTTCGTCCATCACAGCGCCATCGACATGAACGGCTACCGCAGCCTCACTGAAGGCCAGGCCGTCGAGTTCGAAGTGCAGAACGGCCCGAAGGGTTTGCAGGCGGCCAACGTCCGCCCGGTTGGCGGAGCCTGAGGCTCTCGAACTCAGAGGCCGACGAAGATCGTCCGGTCGTTGAGCACGCCCCCGGCGACGCTGCCGTCGGTGACGATGGTGGCGCCGACGGCGGAGGAACCGGCGGCCGGCGGCGGGCAGCCCGATGACAGGGGCCCGACCGCACCCCCGGTGCAGGATCCGTCGCCGGTTCCCACACTGAGACCGGTCGAGGTGCCGACAATCGAAGCGCCGACGCCCAGGTTCGCCAGCGGCTCCGGTCGCGTCGGGGTCGGAGCATTCGATGGCGCCGGATCGGCGGTCGGCGTTGTCGCTGTCTTCGGGCCGTCGGATGAACGCTGGGCCGGATCATCGGCGGCCGGCGTCCTCCTCGGCGACGGATCCGCTGCTAGGGCGTCAGCAGCCGTTGCGGGATCCGGCGGAAGCCCGCTGCTGCCCAGGACATCGAGCGAGGACGCCCCGTTCGACGCCGCCAACTCGACGACCTGTAGCGGCGCGGCGGCGGTGATGGCGACCGGCACACGGGGCGGGAAGAGGCGGTCGCGCAGGCCGCCCGCAGGGCCGACCACGCTCGCACTGATGACGCCCAATGCGAACAGGCCGGTGCTGGCGGCGATGAGCGGACGTTGTGCCCGGCTGGCCAAGCTCCCGGGCGTGGATGCACCCGGAGGGGCCGACGGTGCGGGGATGCTCGCAGCGCCGGAAGCCGATGTCAGTTGCCACTTGGCCATGGCGGCGGGAGCGAGCAGGAAGGGCAGCGGAAGCACGATGCGTCGCAACGAGCCGCCGAGGTCCTCCAGCTGCGCGGCTCGCTCGCGGCAGTCGGCGCAGGCGGCGAGGTGCTGGTCGACCTTGGCCAGGTCGCGCGGGGAAAGCGTGCCCACGACGTAGCTCCCGAGACGCTCGACGCAGAAACGGCAACCGTCGTCGAATGATTGTCCCAGGTGGGCCTGGACGAATCGCTCCCGAAGTCCCACGCGAGCCCGCACTGCCAATTGTGAGACGTTGTTGGCGCTGAGGCCGAGAAGGTCTGCCGCCTCCCGGGGCGGAATCCCCTCGACCTCGACCAGCCAGAGCACCGAACGCCACCGTTCCGGGAGCCCGCGAAAAGCCTTGGCCACCAACGTTGCGTCCTGGCGATCGTCGACCCGCTCGGTGGCCGTCCGGGCGTTCGCAGGAGCGTCGAAATCGTCCATCCGCTCGGTCGGGCGCAGCCGTCCACTTCGCCGGTGGAGGTCGATGGCGGCATTGCGGGTGGCCGACAGCAGGTACGACCGGAATCGGCTGGGATCGTCCAGGCGACCCGCTTCGAGGGCGGCGAGCACACGGGTGAAGGCATCGGACACGGCGTCAGCGGCGTCATCCCGGTTGGAGGCCACCGCCGACGCCACCCGCCAGGCGGCGTCGGCGTGACGTCGGTAGAGCGACTCGAAGGCGCTGCGGTCGCCCGAAGCGGACGCCGCTACCAGGAATGTGTCGGAAGGCTCGGCTTCGGCCGTCGCGACCGCCCGCGCCGCCAGCCGACCACCTCGAATTGCGCTCATCCCCAGCTCAACTCCCCGCCCACGCCCGTCCTGTCGATCAGCCCGAAGGGACCGCGGTGAGGACCGGGCGCGTCTGGCGGGATCCGAGGACCAATCCGATACCTCGGAAGAGCACCCGCTGTGCCGTTGCCACGAGGATGGAAACGTCCAACATGACCGACCAGTTCTCGATGTAGAAGAGGTCGTAGCGACGATAGGCCGCAAACGACGGGTTGTCGCGAGCCTCGACCTGCCAGAGCCCGCTGATGCCGGGCAGGACGGCATGGCGCCCGAGCAACTCGTCGTCGAACTGCTCGACTTCCCGCGGCAGCGCCGGGCGAGGGCCGACGAGACTCATCTCGCCCGTCAAGACGTTGAGGAGCTGGGGGAGCTCGTCGATGCTCAGTCGTTCGAGGAGCCGGCCTACTCGCGTCCGGCGCGGGTCGTTCTGGGCCTTGAACAACGGCCCGCCCCGACGCTCGTTGGCTGCCCGAACGTTGTCGACGTCGAGGTCTGCTCCCTCGCACATCGTCCGGAGCTTGAGAATGTCGAACGGGACGCCGTCCTTGCCGATGCGTCGCTGGCGGAAGAACACTGCTCCACCGTCCTCGGCCTTGATGGCGAGCGCTGCGAGGCCCACGATCGGAAGGGAGAACGCAAGAACGATGGCGCCGAGGGTCAGGTCGACGGCTCGCTTGAGGTGGAGCTGCCAGGCGGCGAGGCGGAGCGGCTCGACGTAGAAGAGAGGTTCATGAGCGATCGGCTGAGATCGCATCCTCGTGTGGGAGATTCCTTGCAGGCCGCTCGAGAGGTGCACATGCACGTTGTTCCGGACGAAGTAGCGCACCAGGCTGTTCGTCTCGGCGCCTTGCAGTGCGCTGACAGCGATGAGGACACCGCTGGCCCCGATTCGTTGCACGGCCACCTGCGCATCGGAGATGTCGCCGAGGAACGGAACGCCGAACGCAGCGGCGTCGGTGGAGCGGCCCACGACGCCGAGTACCCGATACCCGAGTTCTGGATGCTGGCGGAGAAGGTCGACGAGCGCCAGACCTTCGTCGTTGGCTCCGATGACCACGACTGGACGAGTGAAACGACCATGACGACGACCGGCTTGTAGCCAATTGCGGTACCCGGCCCGGACGACGACGAGCAGTGCGAACGCCATGGCCGCACCCGTGGCGACGAAGCTCCACGGCACCTCGATGGCGACCGCGCTGGGAACCAGTGCGGCGACGACGGCGCTCATGGCCATGGCTCGACCGAGGCGATTGATCTCGACCGCGTGGATGGTGCAGACGCGGGCTCGGTAGAGGCGCTGACCAGCGATGAAAGCCAAACTGAGGGCGCTGAGCCCCAAGCACAATGCGAGCCACGTGACCGGACCCTGGGTCGAGCGGCCCGTCTGTAGCGCGAGAGCGCCGAACCAGCCGATGACCACAGCGAGTCCGTCGAGTACCACCAGAAGTCGACGGAGGGCGGACCCCGAGCCCGAAGCGGGCGCGATCGACTGGGCCCCGAGCCCGAGACGCCGCAGCGCGCGGAGGTCGAGATCGGGCGAAAGGCGAGTGTCGAGGGTGGTCAAGAGGGGAGCACGCAGACAGGAGGAAAGAAGCCGTTGGCAATGCCGACAGCTGTCACGACGTTACCCAGACGACCGTAGTTATATCGGTCAGCGTGAGGTCTGGTCACGTCACGGAGAGTAGCGGATCGCGAGAATCATCACAATGGGTGATCGACTGGCCGGCGGCGCCACTTGAGCGGGCGATACTGGGCCGGTGACGGCCACCTCGGGACGCCGACGATCTCGCCGGATCTTGCTCGGTCTCGCCGTCGTGTGGCTCGCGATTGTTGCCATGTCGGGCCTGCGCATGGCGATCGGACTCAGGACGGGGCTGCGGCAGTTGGATGAAGCTCGGTCGACAGCCCGTCGGGACTCCCCACTCGATGTGCGGGTCTCGGATCGTCTGGCGCAAGCCGCCGACGCGTTCGGGAGGGCCCGTCGAGCGGCCGAATCGCCTGGACTGACGCCCGTGCATTGGCTTCCGGTCGTCGGGCGCCAGCTTCGGGCCGTGCATGCGCAGGCAGAGGCGGCCGAAACAGTTTCGAAGGTCGGCGCCATCGCCACGAGTGCGGTCGCCAAGGAACTGGAGCAGTCGCCCGCCGGAACCGAACGCGTCGCCTTGCTCCGACGACTCGACGCCATCGTGATGCGGTCGGAGCGTCGGATTCGTGTCGATCTCGGACCCTCCCAGGACCTGATCGGACCTCTCGAACGCCGGCGGGCCTCGTTCGCGGCGCGCCTCGCCGATGCGGATTCAGGGCTGGGACGGGCCCATGCCGCGCTGACCGCCGCGATCGACGTCCTCGGGCACGACCGCACGTATCTGGTGCTCGGGGCGAACAACGCCGAGATGAGGGCGGGATCGGGGATGTTCCTGTCCGTCGGCCTCTTGCGTTCGACGCAGGGCACGCTGACCCTCGAGGAAATGCGTCCCGCAGGCGAGCTGACCCTTCCTGATGATCGGGTCGGCATCGACGGTGACTTGGCGGCGCGCTGGGGGTGGCTGATGCCGAACCGCGATTTCCGCAATCTTGGCGTGACCCCGCGTTTCGAGGTCAATGCGGCCCTTGCGAAGAGGATGTGGGAGGCCGGCGGTGGCGAGCCCGTCGACGGAGTCTTCGGGCTCGACGTCGAAGCTGTCCGGGCGGTGCTGGCGGCGACGGGCCCGGTCGACACTGGCACGCGACAAGTGTCGGCCGACACGGTCGTCGATCTTCTGGTGCACGACCAATACGAAGAGTTGGGCGCGACCCTCGGCGGTGATCAGTCGGCTCGTCGCGACGAGCTCGGACGAATCGCCAGCGCCGCCGTGTCGGCCCTCGACAAGGGTGATGTCGACCTGCGAAAGCTGAGTTCCGATCTCGCATCTGCAGCTGCCGGCCGCCATCTGCTGGCCTGGTCACCCGTGCCTGATGTGCAGGCGGGGTGGGTGGCATCGGGTCTCTCGGGGACGATCGACGGAACAGACCTGATGGTCGCGATGCTGAATCGCGGGGGAAACAAGCTCGATCACTTCCTCGAAGTGACCAGCGAGTTCCGGCGACGGGCCGTCGGTGCCAACACCGAAGTGAAGATCACGGTCAGCCTGACGAACCACACCCCTCCGGGGGAGCCGGCCTACGTCGCCGGTCCGTATCCGGGCCTCGGCGCCGCCGAGGCGGAGTACATCGGGCTGTTGTCGGTGAGCCTTCCGTCGGCTGCGAGTTCACCCGCCTTCTCGGGTGGACGAGGGTTTGCAGCCATCGGCCCTGACGGACCAGGGAACGTGGTAGCGACGGAGATCCGGCTTCCGCAGGGCAAGCACGCCGACATCGACCTGACCTTCCAGCTACCGGGACGGCACGGGAAGGTCGAGGTGCTCCCGTCGGCCAGGATTCCGCCCACCCGTTGGAGGGCCGAGGGCGAGAAGTTCACCGATCAACGTCCGTTCAACATCTCGTGGTGACGGCGAGCTACCCCTCTGCCATCCGTCGCAACAGGGCGGCGAGCGGAGCGGTCGCCGGCTCGGGGGCATAGCGATCGGCGAAGTCGTGCGCGCCAGCGGCACCACGCTCTCGGCGTGCTGCAGGATCGAGGAGCAGCTCGGCCGTTGCGTCGGCAAGTGCGCGGTCATCCGATGCGATCACGATCCCGTCCGAGGGTGCGAAGCCCTCCGCACCATGGACGGTGGTGACCACAGGGATGCCCAGGGCCAGGCACTCGAGGACCTTCACCTTCATTCCACTGCCCCGGCCGACGGGATAGACGAGGACACCGAGGGAGGCGAGGAAGTCCGGCGCAGAGGCCACGGGACCGATGACTTCGATCTTGGCTCCTGGGCTTCCTTCCGCTCGCCAGGCATCTGTTCCCCGCCCGGCGATGCGCAAGGTCGCCGTCGGTGCTCGGCGGAGCACGGCGGGCCAGACCCCGTCGACCAGTCGCCGCAGGGCGTCGGCCGTCGGTGGCCAAGAGGCAGTGCCGATGATGCCCGCCGTGGGCTCATCCGTCGGGTCGGACACGGGGTACTTGGTCGCATCGAGGGTGAGGGGCACCACCGTCACGTCTGCTCGCGCCCCGGCGTCACGGCGGAGGGTCGACGCCACGACGTCGGAATTGGCAACCAAGAAGTGGTGGCGCCGGATCATCGTCCGTTCGATTCGTCGGGCCTCGACGGCGGTCCGGAACTCCTTCGTCCACGGCGCTCCCAGATCTCGGTCGAGACGCGAGCGGTACTGCACGTGGAGTGAGGTCGGCAGCGCGAACCCGGCCGGGATCCACCCGGCCTCGACTTGCTCGACATGGATGACGTCCGCGTCGAGCACGGCCGAACGGAGCCGTTCGCGGACGGCGTCGGTGGCCAATCCTCGATGCGGCGCTCGGAGGTTGTCGAACCGCCCTGCGCTCGTGCCGGGGCGAGCCGCGACCACCGAAACGGCGATGCCATGCATACCGAGGCCCACGATGAGCCCGGCTGCGGTGCGGTCGCCGGCGCCCCCCTCGGCGGCAGGCGGCGCAGGAAGGACGACGACCGCCCTCAACGCCACGCCGCCCAGTGCAGGCCGAGGCTGGGGTCGCGGAGCCAGATGGGGGCTATCCGTTCGACCGGCGGAGCGATCCTGGCCTCGTCCGAGAGATCCATCGCTGCGGCCGTGTGGTGCATCCACAACGTGGCGACAAGCGGACCCACGGCGTCCGGGTGGATTGCCAGCGACGACACTCCAAGGCGGAGCCAGTGAAACAATTTCGGCGACGACGGCGCCACGCCTCGGAAGAGATCGAGCATGCCGGCGGTGCGTTCCTCGAGCGAACGGGCACCATCCACCTGCGCCAAGGCGTCGGCGAGGAAGTAACACAGGTCCCACAACGGGAATGAGCACGCTCGCGCCGACTCCCAATCGACCACACCAAATTCGTGCTGGTCGGCGAGGACGTTTCGCGAGTGGAGATCGCCGTGGGAGAGCACGGCCGGAACGTCCGCCATGGCGTCGAGAACGGATCCTTCGACGACGGCGAATCGCGGAAGGACCTCTGACCGGATTCGCTGGTGCTCCGGCCGCATTTCGGGCGCCGGCCGAGCCGTCGCCCTCCCGACATCGACGATCCAACCGGCGACCCGGTCGACGATCTCTGGCCCTTCCGTTCGGTTGGCTCGGAGAATGGCGGAAAGTGGCTGGCCCGGAACGGCGGTCTCGACCGAGGCTGCATGGTCCCCGACCCAGAAACGCCCGAGCGCCGTGGGCGCGTGTGTCTGGACGACCGCACCGGCGCGACTGACGATTCGTTGCCCGAGCTCGTCGTCGTCGAATGCCTCATGGTCTCCGGATCGGCGGGCGACCTTGATCAGGGCTGACGCCATCGGTGAAGTCGGCGGGAACACGTACGCAGCCAATCGACCGGAGTCCCCAGTACCAGGGGCGGCCAAGAACAGCCCACCGCTGAGGGGTATGTCGTCGATGGCCGCTGCCGCCTGCGCCAGGAGGACACTCGGCGACGCGCTGACCGTCCCGGTGGTGATGGCCGAGCGCCCCGGTGGTGCGGCACCCCACGACGTCGCCAGTCGTCCAACCAGGCGACGCATGGGGCTACTCGGAGGGCGCCACATCGTCAACGCAAAGGTCGCCGGACCACGGTCGTCGAGGGGTACGAGCGCTTCCCATCCGTCGACGTTCGGAAGCGGAAGCCAGGCCGATGCGGTCAACCCTGAGCGTCGAAGGAGCCGCCGAGCGGCCCGACCCTCGATGATGAGCGACGACGGCTGCAACGCCAGGGCTTCCCGAACCCGTCGGCGAGAGGCAACCACGAGGTCGATCTCTCGCCCACGACGAGGTGGCGACGCCAGGACATCGACACCCGTCTGGCGAAGACCGTTCGTCCAGGACTCGAGTCCGAGGACCACAGCATTTCGCGGCAGAACCGGAAGGAGGAACCGGGCGTCACATCGCCGGATCCCCGGTGCAGCAACGCCGATCACTTCGTGGCATTCACGAAGCGTCCCGCCACCAGGCCGACTCGGCCGCCCAGACGGGATCCGGCGGTGTCGCGGAGCCACTCGGCGTCGTCGGAGCGAAGCACCCGGAGCGGAACGCCCACTGCGGCGAACACCAGGAGTCCGGCACTGGCCCCCACGAGCAGCCCGGCCACGCCCCCGAGCTGATCGCCAAACCAGGCCGCCATTCCCGCAAGAGCCGACGCAGTGACCCCGCCGACGAACGAACGCCCGCCGAGATCGACTCGACCGACCGCCTGACGGGCGAAGAACAACAGAAGTCCGCCTCCGACGACCTGAGCGCCGACGTTGGCGATCGCCGCTCCGATCTCGGCATAGCGCGGCACCAACGCCACTGCGAGGGCGAGGTCGACAACCGCGGCGGCGGCAGTAGCGACGATCGATCGAGCCACCTGACCCAGACCTTGGAGGAGTGCCATGCCAAGCGTCGCCAGCGGGACGAACGGGAACGACACGAAGAGGATCAGGAGGACCGTTCCCGATCGTTCGTAGTCATTCCCATAAACCACTCGCAGGGTGCCGGGTCCGAGTGCCACCGTTGCCGCCGTCACGGCGAAGGTGACCAGGCTGATGAGTCGCACGCTCCGGCCGAACCCGTCCCGGATTCGATCATGGGAGCCGGCGCCGAAGAGCGTGGCAACGGCCGGGGTGACGACGCTGGCCATACCGCGAGGAATCCGCGCAACCGCGCTCGCAAGTGCGAACGCCACCGAATACTGGGCGATCGCCACTGGCGAGGAGTACCGGCCGAGGAAGAAGAACTCGGAGCGCTTCCACACGACGAGTTCCAGGACCACCAGCACCGAGGAGGCAGAGGCGTACCGAAGGAACGCCGTTCGCACGGCCCGATCGGGCCCCTCGCGACCGACGCTGAGAGCTCGTCGGGCGAGCACGGTGGTGGCCCCGAGTGAGAGCGCCGCAGCCGCGGCCTCCACGGCGAACATCCCGGCCACGCCGCCGCCGCCGAGAAGGACGGCCGCCGTGGCGACCGTGGCCAGGCCGCCCTGGATGAGCCCGATGGCCGCAGCCCGGCGAAATTGCTGGGTTCCCAACAACACCGCGTAAGGCACGCCGTGCAGGACCGCCAGAAGGCAAGCGACGGCCGCCCACAGCCAGGCGGACCGCAGCGAATGTTCGTGGAGGCCGACGGACACCACCACGACCCCGGCAACGGCGGCTCCGCCGAGCTCGATCCGCCAGGCGAGGCGAACCAGCCTGGCGGCAACACCCGGCCGACCTCGACCGATCCACTCGCCGACCGAGCGAATGAGGGCGACGGGGATACCGCCCGTGACGAAGACCTTGATGCTCAGAGTCGCCCATGCGATGTAGCTCTGGCGGCCCATGAGTTCGGGCCCGAGCACCCGCGCTGCGATCACCGACTGGATCAACGCATAGAACTGAGGAAGCGTTTCGCGAAGTCCGCTCCAGAGCCCGCCCGTGAGGGCCCGAGCGCCCGACGTCTCGCCAGGGACGGCGGTCTCCTCGAAGGGGGGGAAGCCGTTCGGCATCCCGGCAGTATCTCGTATGCGACAGGGGCACCTGCCTGCGCCTCAATCCTCATGTTCGGGACTCCGCCGCCGATAACGGTCAGGATGGGCGATGAGGAGGGCAGGTTCCCGGTCGTCGAGTGGTCGATTCTCGCCGCCCAAGCCTCTGCACTTCGCCAGCAGTATCAGGCGGCGCAGCCCTGGCCCCATCTGGTACTGCATGATC
>JBKJLN010000374.1:0-16587 GCA_046596935.1 Acidimicrobiales bacterium | reverse complement strand
CTGAGGGCCAGCCCGGGCGAGCCCACGAGGTACACGCCCCGCTCGACGACCACCGGGGTCGACGAGCGCACGAGGACCGAGAGGCTGTCGCGCTTGACGTGATCGCTCAGGCGAACGGCCTTGCGGGTGCCGGCAGGAATCGCCAGCGCTTGCAAACCCTCGATGGACAGAAGTTGCCCGGTTGCCAGTCCCTGCATGGAAACGGTGGCGTCAGCCGGCCCCGGATTGAGGACGACCACGTACTCGTCGACGGTGTCGGTGGTGGCCCCACTGGCCAGCACCCACTGCCGGGCCGCCCGTCGGATACCGAGGGTGTCGGCTGCTCCCGTTCGGCTGGAGGGTGCGGCCGCCGTCACGCTGCGCTCCGCCACCACGGGCACGCCGTTGAGCGAGATCACGGTGGCTGCGTGGCCGATTCCCTTGGGCACACGATCTTGCTCGTTGCTGGTCACGGTCACTCGCTCACGCGGCGGGATCGTGAGATCGAAGGGTTCGGCTGCGCCTTCCTCCAACGCCAACTCGACCGAGACCTGGGCCTCGGACGTCGAAGGGTTGTAGAGGTGGTAGCGCTCGGTGATCCCGTCGGCGACGAGGCCTTCGGGGAAGTACCAGCGATCGCCGGGACTCGGCGCCGCCAGCGCAAGGCTGAGACCCTTGGCCGCTCCTCCACGCGCCTGGATCCGGTCGATCACCACCCGACCACTCCGAGCGATCGCCGTCATCGCGAGGTTGTTCCGCCGGCGCACATGGTCTTCGACCTTGACGATTCGAAGTCGTCCGCCCTTCACCACGAGCCCGGTGAAGTCGGAGGGAACCGCTCTTCCTTGATCGGTCGCGAAACTCAGGTCGACGATGGCGTCTTCGGGAAATGGGTTGTAGATCGCCAGACGCATGCTGTCTTCGCGGGCGGTCGAACCCTCGGCCAGGTACCAGTGGTCGGACGCCGACGCCGCGCACGGCGCCGTGCTGAACCCGAGCGGTCCGCTGATCTCGTGCTCGACCACCACCTCCCCACCATCGAGTTCGACCAACGCAGCTGCGTACGGAGCGGCGACCACCTCGCGTTGGCGGATGGCGGTGACCGAGCGCGGCCCGACCTTCAACGGAATCGTCTTTGGCTCGCCCTCGCTGGGGACGACCGTGATCGTGCCGTTCAGTTCGCGGTTGCTGGCGTTGGAGACGACGACCCGTCCGTCGGCGATGAGACCTTCGGCTCCCTCCGGCGTCGCCGTCGCTCCCGCACAGAACCATGTCGAGGAAAGTGACGAGGCCGGAGCCGCCGTCGGCATGACGGCGACGCGCTCGACGCCGATGGTGCGTTCGGCTCGGCCGAGCGGACGGCGATCGAGCAAGCCGCCGGCCACTGCGAGGGCCGCCAACGCTACGAACACGGGCAGCCGGCGAACCGGCCGGGCCGAGCGCTCGGGGTCGACCGAGTCGACCGAGTCGACCGAGTCGACCGAGTCCGCAGTATCGCTCACGCGATTCCACCGGGCTGGCGCAGCTCGTCGTCGTTGCGGCGTCGCATCCCGAGCATGACGGACCGGACGACGAAGACCACGAGTCCGAGTTCGAGGAGCAGAGCGGCGTAGCGGAAGGGCGACGTCCGGTAGCGCAGGTACCCGTCACTGGCTCCGGGCGCCGTCCAGGCATTGGCCCATCCGAAGGCCTTGCGGTGGGCCCCGACCTTGCCGCCGGCGTCGAAGGTCCACCGCGACGAGTAGGCCTCGGAGAAGAAGAGTTCGGGCCCGGCCCAAGAACCCAGGTAGGTCGTCGGTGAAGCCTGCTGGGACAGGGTCGCTCTTGCGGAACCGGCGAGTTCCGTCGTGCGGGCGGCGTCAGGACCGGAGCGGCGGCTCGGTTCCACCGCCGCAGCTGGGAGCACCGAGAGGCCAGGGGCCCACGCAGCGTTCTCATAGATCACGAGGGCGTCGTCGGTCTCGATGAGGCGAAGGTCGATCTGTGCCCGCAACGCCGACAACACGTCCTCCGGCACCGGCAGGGTGGGTGCTCCACTGCGGGCCGGCCCCGGTCGTAGGGGAACGGCGACGTACCGCACACCGAGGGGCGCCAGGAGGTGGCCCACGCGGCTGGTCTCGCCCCGCCGGGCCACATTCAGTGCGTCTGCGAGGAGGCCCGTCGCTCCCTGGTCGGATGCCGGCCAGAGCTCGGTGAGGTCTGGGGGTCCACCGCGAGAACTTGCGTACGCGAGGCCGTCGTCGAGGCGCCACCCCTCGAGCGGCAGGGCCTCGGGATTTCCTGCCCACAGCACCCGGAAGTCTCCGTCGACCTGGCGTTCGGGCATCCACGACAACAGGGATGCAAAGTCGCGGCTCGGCATCCGCCACTGGCCCTGCAACGAGCCCGAGAGAACCGGCACCGTCGCCAGGATGCTCGCCCCGGCGGCCGCCAGAGACGCCACCTGGCGCCACCCGAATCGGTAGTCGGGCAGATCGATCTCGAAGGCCGAGAGGCCGAGCACGGCCGACAGCACCAACGCGGCGGCCCCAGGCGCAAGGAGGACATCGACCGACGGCGGAGGAACACCGAGCCATCCGCGCCCGAGCGCCCACGACGCCGCCCACGCCGTCACCGCCACCATCCAGAGTCGTGTCGCAAAGGTGAAGCGCCACTGCCGACCGACCACGAGGGGCAGGGCCGCCGAGCCGAGGAAGCCCCATGCCAACGGGCTGCGCCCGAAGGGGCCGACTCCGAAGCGGACGAGTTCACCCAGGCTGGGCGCGTCGGCCGCCGGCCGGCCGAATCCTGCGTAGCCGGCCCAGGTACCTCCGGGAAGGAGCAGTTCGAGGGTCCACGGCACCAGCAGGAGGCCGGCGCCGACGACGGCCACGAAAGCGACGGCCATCGTCTTGGCCCCGCTGGTCACCTCGCCCACGAGGAGTCCACCGAGCAAGACGCCGAATGCCGCGAGGAGGGCGGCCAGGGTGATCGAAGGCACGAACGCGCCGACGACGGCGAGAAGAAGCGCCAACGCCGAGGCCTGGAAGACCAGCGAGCCCGGACGGCGCACCCACGTCGGCGCCAGGAGGAGATGACTTCCATCCTCGTCGTCGACCGGCCCGGGGTCGCTCTCGGAGTGGTGCCCGCTGAGCGCGCCTACGGCGATCCGCATCTCCTCGGTATCGATCGAGTCATGGGTGCCGGCCTCGGCCCCGAGCATCGCTTCGACATCGTCGTCGGAATGGGCGCGGTGCGAACGCCGAGGGCCGACATGCGGAAGATGCACCGGATGGACGACCAGTCGGTCGCTTGCGGGCGCCCCGAAGGGAGCAAGACCGGTCGCCCGCAGCAGTCGGCCGAGAATCCAGGGAGCCGCCGCGTAGGAGATGAGGCCGCTCCACCGACCACGAGCGAGGGCGTCGTAGGGAAGCGGGATGGCGGCGTAGAGCACGATGCCGACGAGGCGCACCCGCCACGATCCGAGGGGCGCTGTGAGCCGATGGATACCCACCAGACCGAGTGGCAGGAGCCCGAGGACCACCACCTTCTGGAGGAGGCCCATGGCGCCGGCGAACAGCACGCCAGTGACTCCGATGAGAGCGAAGGCCGGTGGCGCCGGCGCCTCACTTCCGAGGCCAGACGAGCGCCATCCAGAGGCGAAATGCCGCAACAGGAGAAGGGGGGAGTCCGGGAACGGAACGAATTGCCCGACGGCCGGGAGCTCGCCCCGGAGGAGGTGGCGCGAACCGAACAACAACACCACGGCGACGATCGACCAGACCGTCAACGTCTGGCGGAGCCCACCAGCCGCCATGGCGCCGGCGAATTGCCGCCCGGCGGCGCCGACCCCGAGCGTCCGCTCCTCGGCGGCGATCCCGCCATGGAGAGCGGCCGACAACCGGACGCTGCCGCGGGTCTGGAGGCGCCGGAGCTCGCCGTCCTTGAGCGCCCTCCCCTTCTGGGCCGCCTTGCGAGCGACCCGCAACTCGCGCCCGGCCCGGAAGTTCCAACGCCATGCGTCGGCGACCGCGCTGGCGAGGCGCCGTCGACCCGAAAGCGCCGCCCCGATGGATTGGGCGGTCATGAGCACGAAGAGCTGGGGGAGGATGCGGACCAGGTTGAGTCGGCCATAGCTCTTCAACACGGTTCGGAGGCGGTGGCGAAGCTGCAATCTGGCGAGGCGCTCGCGCAGCTCACCCGTGGTCTCGCCGAGCACCAGTGGGCGCTCGCCGGTCACCGTCGCTTCGCGATGGCGGACGCGCGCACCCGGAGCCACGACGACCCGGGCGCCGACGATCTGGGCGCGCCACGAGAGGTCGAGGTCCTCGCCGATCAGGGGGAGTTGTGGATCAAACCCTCCGAGAGATTCGAACAAGTCGGCCCGTACGAGCAAACATCCGCCGGGGGCGACGAACACATCGCGCACGGCGTCGTGCTGTTCCTGATCGAGTTCGTGTCTCCCGTAGGGCCGCACCACCCCCGCCTTGTCGGCCGAGCCACCGACGGCGAGGAGTTGGCGGGGGTCGTCCCACTCCACGAGCTTGGGAGCGACGATCCCGGCGTTCGAACGGAAGGCCTCTTCGACGAGGAGGCGGATGGCATCGGGATCGGGGGCGACGTCATCGTGCAGGAACACGTAGTGGGAGGCGCCCTCGACAACCCCGATCACGTCGTTGGCGCTCCGCGCATAGCCGTCGTTGGCGTCGAGGCGGCGGACGTATGCCGATGGCAGGCGGTCGGCGATCCGAGGGGTCGGATCGACGGTGCTGGCGGCATCGATCACGAGGACGGACAGGTTCGGATAGTCCGACGCTCCGACGGCGTCGAGGGCCTCCTCGAGCCACGGTCCTGGGTTGCTGGTGACGATGACCGCCACCACGGCCGGAACACCGGGAGCCGGCGGCGGATCCATGTCGACGCCGGGGTCGGCGACCTCTGAGGCGGCCATTGGACGGGTCAGGCTAGGCGAGGCGCCTCCCCGGATCCGACATCGAGCATCCCAAAGTGCTTGCAAAAGTATGCGCGTCGGCGTAAGGTGGCTAGCAGTTCAGATTCCCTCTCTCAGGAGTTCACCATGGCTGACGCCACCGTCACCGATCTCACCAAGACGCTCCAGGACGCGGCGTACATCGCCGTCGGCTTCGGCGTCATCGCCTTCCAGAAGACCCAGGTCCGCCGGCGCGAGCTCGAGCAGCAGTTCGGTCTCTCCACCGGCCAGTTCCGCCAGCAGATGGCCAAGGTCGCCGACGATCTCGAGGAGCGCATCGAGCCCATCGTCGAGACCGTCGAGACCTCCCTCGACCAGCTCGAGGAGCGTCTTCCGGAGCAGGCTCGCGAGGTCTTCAAGACCGTCCGCACGACGGCCAAGGATGCGGGCGCACAGTTCCGCACGCTGCTGACCGAGATCAACAAGGGCAGCGCCGCCGCCGCCTGATTCTTCGTCGACGCCGTGTTCAGCGTCGCAAGGTGATGCCGACCCAGAGGCCGGAGTCCCAGGCCGAGGATCGCACGTAGAGCAGACCGAGCGCCCGCAGGCGCTCGACGAAGACCCACGGGGCCACCGGTTGCCCGCGAGCGACACACCATCGCTCGTAGGCCCGGTAGAGCTCGTGCTCGCGTTGGCGCCCCACCGGGGCGTCGAGGCAGGTCTCCTCCAAGAAGCGTTCGGGCTCGACCTCGGGAGCGACCCGCACGCGCGCGCCGAGCAGCACGACGGTCGCCCGCCGAATCCCATCGAGGGCCGGCTGGAGGACCGGCCCGGTGAGCAAGATCGTGACCACGACGTAGAGGGCGGCAAGCGCGCGTCCGGCATAGATGGCGCCGACGGCGGCCAGGGCCACGGTCAGCAGCACGGCGACGTGCTGGGCCAGATCCCGCCATGCCCGCCAGGGAGCCGAGGCCCGTCGATCATCCGGCGCAGGCGCACGGAACGGGCCCCGGGGCGGCGGAGGGGACGGTGGGTGTGGCCACCAGTCCGAGGCCATGGGGCCACGTCGGGGAGGGCCGTGGCGCCGTCGGGAAGCCGCCGCGTCCGGGCTCGGATTGGTGACTGCAGCATGGGCCGCTTCGACCACCCGGAAGAGCTCGTCGGTACCGCCGAGGTCGGGGTGCACGAGCCGAGCGAGCCTTCGGTAGGCCGCACGCACCTCATCGCCGCCGAGGCCGGGCTGCAAGCCGAGAACGGCGTACGGATCGACCCGCAGATCTGCGGGTCGATTCCCGATGGCCGCCGACGACGCAACATCCAGCAGCCGGCAGATCTCTACCGTTCCGCCGCGAGCCGGGTCGAGGGCGCGCCGGAGCCGCCGATGGGCGGCGCGAACCTCCGAGCGCCCAGCTCGGGCGCCCACCCCCAGGAGCAACCGCGGATCCACGAGTCGACGACGCCCTCAGACTGGCGCCGGTTGCTCCCGCCAATAGGCGAGGACATCTCGAAGGGTGTCGTCGAGCGCAAGCTCTGGGGTCCATCCGGTGGCGGCCCGTAATTTGGCGGCGTCGCCCCGCAGCACCGGGACGTCGACGGGGCGCAGGTCGACCGTGCCCGATGAGAGCTCGAGGGTGGCCCCCGACAACTCGATCAGCCGGCGGGCGAGGTCGCCGATGACCACGTCCTCGCCCGAACAGACGTTGTAGGTCTCCCCCGGCGTCCCCCGCTCGACCAGCAGGCGATAGGCGCGCACGACATCTCGGACGTCCGTGAGATCGCGGCGCGGAGTCGGGTTCCCCATCTGCAGCGTGGATGCCCCACTGTTTTCGGCTTCGACGATGCGCTTGGCCAGATCGGAGACCACGAATCCGGGCGACTGCCCCGGTCCGATGTGGTTGAACGGCCGGGCGATGAAGACGTCGAGACCGAACCCGAGATGGGCTTGCCGAGCGACGACTTCGGCGGCCACCTTGCTGGCCGCGTAGGGCGATACCGGCGAGACCGCCATGTCCTCGGTGAGCGGGAGCTGGTCGGGGCGGACACGCCCGTAGACCTCGGCCGAGCTGATGATCAAGACCTTGGGCGGATTCGGCAGCCGGCGGGCGGCGTCGAGCACGTGGAGTGCACCGTTGGCGTTGACCGAGAAGACGCCGGCGGGGCTCTCCCACGACGAGCCGACGGCGGCCCAACCCGCCAAGTGGTAGACGGCCTCGGGCTCGATGTCGGCCAGCGAGCGGCGCACCGCTTCGGCATCGGTGACGTCGACCTCTTCGCCGGTGGCGACGACCTCGTCGCCGCTGGCCGCGAGGTGGGTGGCGAGCCACGTGCCGACGAACCCTCGACCTCCCGTCACCAACGCCCTCATGTCGGGGCGAACCCTACCGAGGCCGAACGCGAACCGGCGACGCTTGCGTAGACGGCTTCGTGGCCCGCCGCCGTCGCCTCCCAGGTGAACCGAGAAGCGACGTCCAGGCCGAGGGCGCGTTGCGACGCCGACGGACCGTCGTGGAGCAACCGTTCGATATGTCGGGCCATCCCCGCCACATCTCCGGCGACAGCCACGTTGGCCGCACCGCCGGCGACTTCCTCCATGACCGACCCGGTCGTCGTCACCAGGGCGGCGCCGCAGGCGAGGGCCTCGAGCGCGGGGAGCCCGAACCCTTCCTCGATCGCCGGATAGATCACCGCCGCCGCTCCCCGAAGGAGCACGGGAACCAGGGGCTGTTCGACGTAGCCCGTACGCAGGATGCGATTCCGATGGGGGCTGGACGCGACCGCCTCCTCGAACCGGTCATTCCCCCAACCTGCGCCGCCGGCAACCACCAGTTGCAACGTCGGGTTGGCCGTCGCCACTCGGTCGAAGGCGAGCACGAGCGTGGCCACGTCCTTGCGGGGTTCGAGGGTCCCGAGGAAGGCAAGGTACGGGGCGCGGATGCCGAGAGCTGCCAAGACATCGGCGTCTGCATCGGGGTCGGCCGTGGGTTCTGCGGGCCGGAACAGATCGTGATCGATGCCGTGCTCGACGACATGGACGGGGCACTGAGGATCGAGCAACTCCTGCAAGCGGCGAGCCGTCGGAGCACTGACACAGACGATGGCCGACGCATGGCGGGCGGCCACTCGGATGGCGCGACGGAAAACGGGAACCTTGGCCCGCTCGTGCCACTCCGGATGATCGAAGAACGTGAGGTCGTGAACGGTGACGACCTTGGGCACCTGGGCCGCCTCAGGCATCGTGTAGTGGGGACCGTGGTGCACGTCGATCCCCCAACGCCCGACGAACCGAACACCGGCGGTCTGCTCCCACACCATTCGCTTCGCCGTCGCGTCGGGCACGACCGCTCGCACGTCGGCCCCGGGAGCAAGCGCCCTCCATCGCGCGGCGTCGGCCCGTCTCGTCTGCAGGTGGAGCTCGATGTTCCGGCGACGATGCAGCGCACCGACGAGTTCGATCACGTAGCGGCCGGCGCCGCGCGGGTCGACGGGTATCGCACTCACATCGATGCCGACCGCGGGGCCGTCCGTCACGCGCCCATCGCCTGCCAGAGCTCGACGTGTCGGCGCGCCGCCGTCTCCCATGTCAGCTCGCGCGACCGTTCGAGTCCGGCGGTGACCAACGACGAGCGCACCCGATCGTCGGAGGACGCCTGCACCAATGCGTCGGCGATGGCCCGAACGTCGGTCGGATCGACCTCGATCGCCGACCCCGTGCCTGCCAACGACGGCACGGGGCTCGCCACCACCGGTGTGCACTCGCGCATCGCCTCGACCGGCGGCAGGCCGAAACCCTCGACGAGGGGAACGAAGGCGAGGCACCGAGCCATCCGATAGAGACCGGCGAGCTCGGCGCCACGAACTTCGCCCGCAAGCACCACGCCGTGGGGTACGGATGCGGCCGGGAGGGCGTCTCCCCAACCCTTCGGGCCGACAACGACCATTGGCCACGGCTCCGCCAGATCCGAACGGGCGAGCGCGTAGGCCTCGAGCAGGCGGCGCAGGTTCTTCCGAGGCTGGAGCGTGCCCACGGTGAGGAGGAATCCGTCACGGACCCCGAGCCCTTCGAGCAGTCGCTTCGCACCGTCGAGATCAGCCGGCGGAAGGTGGTCGCACCCTTCAGCAACGACCTCGACGCGAGCCGCCGGCGCACCTGCGGCCAGGAGGGCGTCGGCCGCCGGGCGCGCCGGAACCACCAAGAGACGCGCGCCGGCGATGGCGCGCTGGAGGGCGGCCTCGTGCCACCGACGACCCCGCTTCGGGTAGGCCTCGGGGACGTCGCGCCAGGCGAGATCGTGCACCATCACGGCCAGGGGGGCGCTGCGGGCCGGTGCCGGAAAGGCGAGCGAGGTGGCATGGACGACGTCAGGCGCGCCCGGTGCGCCGATGAGCTGGCGGTCCCACACGCGAGTGAGTAGTGGCGCGGGGAGCGCCGACGCAACGACTCGATGTCCGAAGGCCAAGAGCGGATCGGGGTTCTGACCCGCTCGGCTGGCGTGGAGGGTCACGCGCGGGGATTCTTCGCCCATTGCCGCCAACCCCTGGAGGAGCCCGAGGGAATACGTGCCGATGCCACCGGCCACGGCGCGCCGGAGTTGTTCGACCACGACGAGAACGTCCACCTCTCTACCCTCGCGTTTCCGCGGCCGACCGATACAAGTCGACCAGCCCGTCGGCGCAGGCGCTCCAGGTGAAGGTCGCTGCGTGAACGAGCCCCCGGGCCCGCAGGTCGGCGGCGACGTCGGGACGATCGACGACTTCCCCGACCGCATCGGTCAATGCATCGATGTCGCCCCCGGGAACGAGCTTGGCAGCACTCCCGAGGACCTCGGGCAGGCTGCCGACCGCCGTCGCCACGACCGGCGTGCCCGCCGCCATGGCTTCGAGGGGTGGGTAGCCGAAGCCCTCGTAGATCGACGGCACGGCGAGGAGCGAGGCGCCCGCGAGCAGGTCGCTGCGTGTCGCATCGGCCACCCAGCCGAGGCGCCGAATACGCGACGCGTGGCGCGCCATCGATGCCGCGGCCGAGAACGCCTGCGTACCCCAGCCATCGGGCCCGGCGATCACGAGGTGAAGATCAGGGCGCGTCGCGGCCAACCGGTCGAAGGCGCGGACGAGGTCGGGGAGCCCCTTGCGCGGCTCGACCGTCCCGAGCGCCAGGACATAGCGGTCGGCTCCGGCGATGGTCCGTCCCCGAGCCGCGTCACCGCGCTCGACGGGTTCGAGCCCGCTGGGAACGATGCGGACGCGATCCTCGGGGACGTCGAGGAGTTCGATGACTTCGGCGGCGATTGCAGTAGCCAAGGTGTGAACGAACGCACCCCGCCGTACGGCTCGGCGGACGAGCTCGGGATAGCGGAGGCTGGCCGGCGCGCACAGCTGCGGGAAGCGGACGGCCGTGAGGTCATAGACGGTGACGACCTCGGCTGCTCGCCGCATCGGCGGCGCCACGAAGTTCGTCCCATGGACGACGTCGACCGCGCCCGTCCACCACTCCCCCGAGGGCAGGTCGACCGACGACCACAACCGAGTCAGCAGTCCGGCAGGCATTGGGCGCTTCGCCACTGCCACCCCCGGCGGCACGGCGTCGAGCAGGGCCTCCCGGCCGCGCACGGTCATGCCGAAGCCGACGAGAGTGACGTCGTCGCGCGAGGCCAGCTCCCTCACGGCCCCGCGGGTGAACGTCGCCACGCCCGTGCCCGCCCCCACGAGCGGCGTGACGTCGATGGCGATCTTCAGCGGGCCCACCGGCCGAGCCTAAGGAACGGCAGCCCCTGAGCAGGGGTTCACGCAGGTGAGGGGGTACGATCTTGTCCGCCCGAGGCGCCTCTTGCGGAGGGCACCTGAAAGGCCACTCCGCTCCGAATGACCGACCTCTCGCTGACCTCCAGGACGATCACGCCCAAGGGCCACCTCGGCACTCGGGTGCGCGACATCTTCAAGTACCGGGAGCTGCTGGCGAACCTCGTCCGCAAGGACCTGAAGGTGCGGTACAAGTCGAGCGTCCTCGGCTTCCTCTGGTCGCTGCTCAACCCGGCGATGCTCCTGGTCGTCTACTACTTCGTCTTCTCCGTGCTCCTCGGCAGCGGCATCCAACGGTTCCCGATCTACCTGCTGTCCGGGTTGCTGGCCTGGAACTTGTTCTCGGTGGGCCTGATGTCGGCCACCAACTCCGTGGTCGGAAACGCCGGCATCGTGAACAAGGTCTGGTTCCCCCGGGAGGTGCTACCCCTGTCGGCCATCGGAGCGGCGTTGGTCCACTTCTTCCTCCAGAGCCTGGTGATGCTGATTGCACTGGCGGTCTTCCGTCACCCCGTCGGGTGGCGATTCCTCCCGCTGCTGCCCGTGGCCATGCTGACGCTGCTCACGTTCCTGGCTGCCATCTCGCTCTTGTTCGCGGCCTTCAACGTCTACCTGCGCGACATCCAGCATCTGGTCGAGATCCTGCTGCTGCCGTGGTTCTTCCTGACGCCGATCGTCTACAGCTACGACACCATCGCCGACAAGCTCGGCAGCAAGGCGTTCCTCTATCTCATCAACCCGGTCACGCCGGTCGTGCTCGTGTTTCAGCGGGCGATCTACGGCGAGTACAGCGATGTCGTCCATCGCTTCCCCTGGTGGTGGTATCTGCGCAACATCTCCATCGGGTTCGTGGCCAGTGCGATCCTGTTGGTCTTCGCCATGACGGTCTTTCGCCGTCTCGAGGGCAACTTCACCGAGGAGCTCTGACGTAGCGGTATGTCCGTCGCCGTCGAGATCGATTCGGTCTCGAAGACCTTCAAGATCTACCGCGAGAAGTACACCTCGTTGAAGGAGCGCCTGATCCACGTGGGTCGGGTTCCCCACGAGGAGTTCAACGCGTTGCGCAACGTCTCCCTCGAGATCGAGGCGGGCCGGACGATGGGCCTGCTCGGCCACAACGGCTCGGGGAAGAGCACGTTGCTCAAGTGCATCGCCGGCATCCTGCAACCCTCGACCGGATCAGTGCGGACCGTCGGACGATTGGCGGCCCTGCTCGAGCTCGGCGCCGGATTCCAGCCCGACCTCACGGGGCGCGAGAACGTCTACCTCAATGCCTCGATCCTCGGCCTGAAGCGCAACGACATCGACAAGGTGTTCGACGAGATCGTCGAGTTCGCCGAACTCGAGCGGTTCATCGACACGCCGGTGAAGCACTATTCGTCGGGGATGTACATCCGGCTCGGATTCGCGACGGCCGTGCATGTCGACCCCGACATCCTCCTCGTCGATGAAGTGCTCTCGGTCGGCGACGAATCCTTCCAACGAAAGTGCATCGACAAGGTCCGCACGTTTCAGGCTGAAGGGCGCACGATCATCGTCGTCAGTCACGCAGCCGAATTGATCCGCCAGATGTGCGATCGTGCCGCTGCCCTCGACCACGGCGATCTCGTCATCGAGGGGCATCCCAACGACGTCATCCGGGAGTTCCGCGAGCGGCTGATGCAGGGCGTCACCTCGCAGGCGGATGTGGGTCGCGAGATCGCCACCTCCGAGCTCTCGCCCCTGTGGCACAAAGTCCGCATCGACGAGATCGAGATCCGCTATCCCGACCACGATCGCCACAACGTGCGGCCCGGTGAGGCCCTCGTCTTCGACGTGCACCTGCACGCCGACGAGCCCGTCTCCGACGTCGTCATCGGCATCGCCATCTTCGGGCCGATGGGCGAGCTCCTCTACGGCACCAACAGCCACCTGAAGGGCGCCGAGCTCGGCACGATCAGCGGCAAGCGTCTGGTGCGTTTCAACTGCGGTTCGGTGCCGCTGCTCGACGGCACGTACGCGCTGACGGTCGGCGCCCACACGCTGAACGGCTTGCAATACGACCACTGGGAGCAACGACGACGTTTCGAGGTGCAGGCGGGCGGACGCGATCAAGGCCTCATCTCGTTGCCCGTTGAAGTGACCGTCGAGGACGCCTGAGCGTGAATCCGGTCCACCGGTTCTTGGGCCGCATCGACGTCCACGTCGAGCAGGCGGTGCGCGCGACCATCAACGACATCGGGATCGCCAGCAGGGAGCGCGTCGACGAACTCTCGGGCCAGGTCGACGATGTCCGTCGCCAGACCGTCGAGGTGCGCCGGATCGTCACCGATGATCTCGACGCATCGAATGAGACGGCAGCCCTCCTCGGTCGAACGCTGGCGTCGCTGCAGGAGGCGATCGAGTCCCTCCGCACCGAGGTGACCGAGCTCAGGGCGCGGCTCGACCGCTAGCGGTGGCGCTCACCCCGGTCGTGTTCGACCTGCAGGGATCCCAGAGCGTCGACCATCGCGACCGCGGGGTGGCGAGGTATGTCGTCGAGTTGGCCACGGCGATCGAGGAACGGCACCCGGATCGAGTCACCGCTTACGTCCTCAATCCCGAACGCAGCCTTCCCTCGGGGATCGAGGCGCTCGTCGCCAGCGGGAAGCTTCGCTTCGCCGACGAACCCGGTGTCTACGACGAGGGGTCGATCCTGCACCTGACGTCCCCGTTCGAGTTGTCGATTCCGATCGACCGCCTGTTCCCGCCCGCGGCGAGAGCCGAGCCGCTGCAGGTGGCCGTGACCGTCTTCGACCTGATTCCTGCATCCATGCCCGACGTCTACCTCGAAGACGCCGGCCTCCGGCGCCGATATCGGGCCCGCCAGGAGCTCGTTCGTCAGGCCGACCTCGTGCTCGCCATCTCCGGATACACGGCGGCCGAGGTCACCCGCCTGCTGTCTGTCGATGCCGGGCGGGTGCGCGTCGTTCCTCTCGCGGCGACGTCGAGATTCCGGCCGCCGGCCTCGCGCCCCGAGGCACTCGGCATGGCCCGCGACCTCGTCCCGGGACTTCGCGATCGCTTCGTGCTCTACACCGGCGGCAGCGATGGCCGGAAGAACGTCGAGGGGCTGTTGCGGGGATGGGCCCTGATTCCCAACGAACTCCGCCGGGCGTGGCAGCTGGTGATCGCAGGGTCCCTCCCCCCGCTGCACCGCAATCACCTCGAGGTGATGGCGGCCTCGTTGGACTTCGCCGAGGAATTCCTGGTCACTGACTTCGTCGACGACGAGACGTTGGTCGCCCTCAACCAAGCCGCCGGCCTGTTCGTGTTCCCGTCCCTGGCCGAGGGATTCGGCCTTCCCGCAGCCGAGGCGCTGGCCTGCGGCACGCCGACCATCGTGGCCGACGCCACCTCCTTGATCGAATTGGCACCCCCCGCCGCCCGGTTCGATCCGCAGAATCCGGAGTCGATCGCCGACGCCATCACCCGAGCCCTCACCGACGGGCCTCACCGAGATGCGCTCCTCCAGATCGCAAGCGCCCCCGCCCGAACATGGGCCGCCGTGGCCGACGAGACCGTCGCCGCATACGACGAGCTCGAAGCGCCCACCAGGTCTCGGACGCGCCGGCCTACCGCTCGGCGGACGAACAACAACCCGTTCCGGCTCGCTTTCACCACGCCGCTGCCGCCCCAACCCGGCGGTGTGGCCGACTACAGCTCCCGCCTCGTCGAAGCCTTGAGCGCCATCTGTTCCGTCGACGTCTTCGTCGATGGGCCGCCGCACCACCGCGACGCCGTGCTCGCCTCTGCCGAACGCACCGAGGTGCGAGCGCGCCCGTTGGCGACGCTCGAACGGGTCGAGTCCATCGAGGGTGCGTACGACGGGATCGTGTATTCCCTCGGCAACAGTGAGTTCCACACCGGGTCGCTGGCGGCATTGTTGCGGCGCCCCGGCGTCGTGTTGGCCCACGACGTACGTCTCACCAACCTGTTTCGCTTCGCCGCCTGGCAACATCCGTCGGTGGCTCCCTCGGGATTTTGCGAGCTGTTGCACCGCACCTATCCCGACCGACTTCCGCCCGAACTCGGCGCGTCGGGCGAGGTCACGCCGGAAGAGGCCGAGCGCTGGGGACTCCTGCTGGCGCGTGACGTGATCGCCGCCAGCACCCGCTTCCTCACGACGTCGGCCTTCGCCGCCGAACTGGCGCGCCTCGACGCCCGGCCCGAGCATCGCCATCGCATCGCCCACGTCCCGTTCGGCATCGGACCCGCCCCTGTTCGTCCAACCCCCGTTGCCGGAGACGGCCGCCCGCGCGACACCGTCGTCGCCAGCTTCGGGGTCGTGAACCGTCGCAAGCAGGGCCCGTTGCTCGTCGAGGCCTTTGCCGCCGCTACCGCCGTCGCGGCAACCGACGGCCTAGCGGCGGCGCCAACGTTGGTCTTCGTCGGGCCGGTCGGAGATGACGATGCCGCCACCATCCGAGCGGTGGCCGCCCGTCTCGAGATCGCCGATCGCGTCGAGCTCACCGGGAGTGTCTCCCGCGAGATCTACGAGAACTGGCTGGCGCGCACGACGATCGCCGTGCAGCTGCGGTCGACGACGAACGGGGAATCGTCAGCGGCCATCGGTGATTGCCTGGCCGCCGGCGTTCCCACGATCGTCACCGGCATCGGTGCAAGTCGCGAGCTCCCAACGTCGGCGGTCGTTGCCGTCGCTGGGGAGGTGTCCGCGCCGGACCTCGGCCGCGTCATCGGCCGGCTGCTGGCGTCGGAGGACGAGCGGCAGGAGCGGTCGAAAGCTGCGCTCGCCCACGCCGCCGGCAACACCTTCGCCGTCGCCGCCGACGCCCTCTACCGAGAGGTGTCGTCGGACGACTGACGTTCCTCGAGTGCTTCAACGGCGTCGATGGTTGCCTGATGCAAGCGGTTCACCGAGGCGATCACGTTGTCGAGTTGCCAGTGCATCGCCTTGGCCACAGCCCGCTTGACGAAGGCGCCCCCTGGCTTGTTCGATCCCACCGGCGCGCGTTCGAGCCGGATGAGATGGCGCAGGGGGAGGCTCGCCCTGGCTTCGTTGTCGGCCAATGCCCGGCGACGCGTGGCCCGCTCCTCGGCGGCCCGACGTCGCACCAACTCCTGGAGATCAGCGACCGTCGGCTGTGGAGGGACGGGAACCTCGCTCGGCTTCGGGGCCGGGAACGTCCCCGCACCTTCCATCTCCGGCTCGGGTTCGACGGCGATCTTCCCGGACGCGATCCCGGCAGCGACGAGCGACGCGCGCTCGGATTCGGTCGAGACGAGCACCCGCTCGGCCGACCCGAGAACGAGGTTCGCCCAGCGCCGCCCGACCGTCGAAGGCACGCGGTCGAGGCGCACCTCGGCGTGGGCGGCCCGGCGCACGAGACCGTGCAGGGCCAGGCGGGTGGCCAACAACCGCGGTGACTCCTGATCGACCGACTGCGCGGCGGCGTCGATGCGAACGTGGAGGAGGTCGGCGCCGACGGTCAACGAACTGATCTTGTAGGCGCTCCTCGGTCCGATCGGATCGGCATGGTGGTGGGCCGCCGACGGCACGGGAGACACGACAATGACATCGTCGCCCGCCTTCAACATGGCTCGCACCATCGAGAAGGTGGCGGCCGCCTCCGGCCCCGGCATCGTCGGATAGGGCGCGGCTACCACGACGCGTCGCCGCTTCGGAGTTGCGTTCATGCCGGCAACTCCGCCAGCGCCGATTCCATGCGGTCGAGAACGGTCGGCCACGTGTACTCGCGTAAGACGTACTCCCGTCCCGTCGGGCCGAGCGCTTTGAGGGCCTCAGGGCGCTCGCCCACCAACACGATTGCCTGGACCAACTCGTCGGGGTCGTCGTAGGTGATGCCGGCGCCCGACCGTTCGCAATGCCAGGCCACCACTGCGCTCCCGCCGTTGGCGATGAC
>JBKJLN010000241.1:0-3232 GCA_046596935.1 Acidimicrobiales bacterium | reverse complement strand
ATGAGGGCGACGTCGTGCTCGACCCGTTTTGCGGCTCGGGGACGACCTTGGTGGGGGCGGCCAAAACGGGCCGCCTGGGCGTAGGGTTCGACACCGATCCGACATACGTCGCCCTCGCCAACGAGCGGGCCACAGGCCCCGAGGCGCTGCCCTCACCGGACGACGCTTATGCCAGGGCGCGTGCTCTCGGGAAAGCCGCTTCGGCGATCGCCGAGGCTGCGCTCGTCGAGGCCGGTTTCGTGGCCGACGGTCGCAACACCCGAGTCCGAGGCGCCGGGCTGACCGTCGATCTCACCGTCACGTCGGCGAGCGGGAAGACCTGGTGCGTGGATGTGGTCGGAGGGTTCACCGTGGCGCCGTCCGGTCTGGCTCGGGCTGACGCGGTGTGGCGGGCCCTCGGGCGAGCGTGGGTGTTGGAGGCTGCGGGCATGACGTCGCGCCTGTTGCTCACGACGTCGCTGCCGACCCCCGGCAGTGAGGCCGACCAGGCGATGCGCACGGCGGGCACTCCCTACCGTGCCGTGCTCGAGCTGCTCGGCGAGGACACGCCGACGACCCTGCGGGAGCTCGCCGGCGCTTCCTGAGTCGCCGGCGTCAGTCCGAAGGTCGGGCGGTGAGCTTGGCGGTGACCGAGCGCTCTTTGCCGCTGCGCACGATTTGCAGCTCGACCGAGTCGCCCGGCTCGTGCTCGGCGATGCGCCGGCCGAGGGCTGCGGCACCGGAGACCGGCGATCCGTCGACGGCGATGATGATGTCGCCCACCTCGATACCGGCGTTGGCCGCCGCGCTTCCCGGGGTGACCTCGGCCACGGTGGCGCCGCTGGCGGCCGACGGATCGTCACTGGTCGAAACGCCGAGGAAGGCCACCGGTCCGGCTGGCTTGCCGGACACGATCCGCTCGGCGATCGAACGGGCGGTGTCGATGGGGATGGCGAATCCGATGTTCTGGGCGTTGTTCTCCACAGCGATGGCGGTATTGATACCGATCACCTGGCCGGCGGCGTTGACCAACGGCCCCCCGGAGTTGCCGGGGTTGATGGCGGCATCGGTCTGGAGCATTCCGGTGAGGTCACCGATCGACCGGTCGAGGGCCGAGACGATGCCACGGGTGACACTGGGATCGCCGCGCAATCCGAGCGCGTTGCCGATGGCCACGACGTCTGCACCTACTCGGACGTCGGCGGAGGACCCGAGCTGGGCCACCGGGAGGCTCGACGCCCCGTCGATGCGCAGCACGGCGACGTCCCGACGCTCGTCGACGCCGAGGACCGTGGCCGGCCGGGCCTGACGGACCGATGGCGTCGTGACCGTCACCTGGGTGGCTCCGGACACGACGTGGGCGTTGGTCAGGACGAGTCCGTCGGCGCTGAACACCACGCCGGATCCCTGTCCCGCGCCGCGGGGGGTTCGCACCTGGATGTCGGCAACGGCCGGTTCGACGTCGGCCAGTACCGACGCCACGTCGAGGACTGCGCCCGGTTGAGCAGTGGTGCCCGTCCGAGCAGGTGCCGAGCTGCTCCCCGTGCGCACCGATGCCGGCATTGTCGAAGGGTCGTTCTGGTCGTCGACCCGGGCACCGACGAGGCCACCGGTGCCTCCGGCGACAGCCACCAGGGCCAGAAGACTAAGCGCTCGTCTCCAGCCGCCCCGACCGGCCGTCGCCGGCACGCGGCCCTCTACCGGAGGATGCTCGTCGGAGACCCGATGGTTCGGCGGGGGAGACGTGGAGGGTGACGCATCGGTCGGGGGAGTTTCGGAAAGCGTCCAGATGGTGTCAGCCATACCGTCAGGAAAGCCGTTCGACCTGTGAACTGGCTGTGGGGCGGCTGTGTCCGGCCTAGGAGTTTTGGGCGGCGAGGATCCGCATCCGCGACCCGCCGGTTATCGGCGAAGGAAATTGGCGATGGCGGGCCACGAGGAGCGGTCCTGAAGCAGGAAGAGGTGCCCGCCTTCGAAGATCTGCAGCGATGCGCGGGGGATGCGCGAGACCAGGGCTTCACTGTTGGAGACGGGAGCGATCCCGTCGTAGCGGCCGGCGGCGACCAGAGTAGGAGCGTCGATCTCGCCGAGCCGATCCCAGGTGTCGTGCCCGGCGCGAGCAACGAGCTGGCGTCGGGCGCCCATGGCCGACTCGTCGTCGCGAGGAGGGGCTTCGGTGGCTCGCATGCGTTCGAGCACCTTGTCGGCCTGCTCCGGGTTTTCGTCCTGCCAGGTCTCGTCGAAACGGATGTCGCTGATGGCGAGTTGACGACGACGACGAGCGGGCTCATCCAGATCCGCCAGCTCGTGCAAGGGGTACGAGGGCTGGCCGGCGCCGCCACTCGACGTGCAGCACAGCACCAGCCGTGAGACCAGGTCGGGTCGCGCAATGGCCAACTCCTGGGCCACCATTCCACCGAAGGAGACGCCGACGACGGCCACCGCCGACCAGCCCAGGTGTTCGAGTAGCCCTGCTGCATCGGCGCCATAGTCGGCCATGGTCGCCGGCTGGTCGGGCTTGGTGGTCTGACCGAGCCCGCGCTGGTCGTAGGCGACGACGGTGAAGTCCTCGACGAGCGGCCCATCGAAGACGTTTGGCTTCTGGCGGAGATCGCCGCCGGTCCCGCCGATGAAGAGCAGCGGGGGACCGGTTCCTCCCGTCTCGTGATGGATGTCGATGTCACCGATGCGAGCGACGGGCACGCTGCATCGTCGCATGCGGTGGGTCCGAGGAGACCTTCGGCACCGTGCGAGACTTCGGCGCGTGTCCGACGAGTTGCGCAGGGTCCCGATCACCGAATCCGACGACGAGATCCGGGCGGCGCTGGCCGATGCCGTGATCGCGCCGCTGCTGCCGGCGCTGGCCCAGGCCACCGGCGATTACTCGATCCTGCGCGACGACCTCCGCCCTGATCCGACGCGAGCGCTCGAGCCCGAGGGCGGGCTGACGGCGTCGCAACTCGACGAAGCCCGAGCGCTGGCCTTCGATGCTCTCGTTCGATTCCGTGACCAAGGCTCCGTGACCCCGGCCCGACCCGACGAGGGTCAGCTGCGCCAGCTGATGGCATTCCTCGTGAGCGAGGCCAACGTCGGCGAATCGTTCGAACTCCTGCGGGAGGAACTGGCCGTAGCCGGCGACGACCTCCGTGCTCCGGGCTGGACGAAAGACGCCGTCGCCCCCGACGCCGAGTTCACCGTCGCCATCGTGGGCGCGGGGATGTCGGGCATCCTTGCCGCCCACCGCCTGCAGCAA
>JBKJLN010000199.1:0-3965 GCA_046596935.1 Acidimicrobiales bacterium | reverse complement strand
CGGCGGTCTTGGCGATGACGCTGCTGGCCAGCTTCCCCAACGACCCTTCAGGGCCGGGTGGACGCCCGAGGGTGCGGGCGGCGCGTGCGCGTTGCGCCGTCCATTGCGACGCCCTCGTGAGCTCGGTGAGGCGGGCGATCTGATCGCGAACGATGGGGTCGACAATCCGTCCGGTGGCGGTCGCCCGATCGGTGATCAGGTCGACCCGACCGGCTCGCTGCGGATACCACTTGTAGGGCTCGTAGTGCTCGGTTGTCTCGGCCGCCGCCTCCCGCACGGCGCGGCCCATGACGATGCCAGGTCTTGATGCCGCAGGCGCGCGGCGTGCGCCGGGACCAGCGTTCAAGCGCCGCTCGTGGGCGAGGGTGGCGAGGGCCACGGCCCATCCGTTGCCGACATCGCCGATCACGTCGCTCACCGCCACGCGCGCGTCATCGAAGAAGACCTCGTTGAAGCTGGCGTGGCCGTTCATCTGGCGCAAACCGCGCACCTCGATGCCACGTTGTTGCATGTCGACGACGAAGTAGGTGATGCCCCGGTGCTTGGGCACATCCCAGTCGGTTCGGGCCAGCAGCATTCCGTACCGAGCGTGATGGGCGCTGGTGTTCCAGACCTTCTGGCCGGAGATGACGAACTCGTCGCCGTCGCGCTCGGCTCGCGTGGTGAGGCCGGCGAGATCGGAGCCGCTCCCGGGCTCGCTGAAGAGCTGACACCACGTGTGCTCGCCGGTGACGATCGGCCGCAGGAGGCGTCCCTTGAGGTCATCGGATCCGTGCTCGAGGATGGTCGGCGCTGCCAGCCCGACACCGGATCCCTGTGGCACCCCAACGGCACCGACCGCATCAAAGGCGGCGGCGATGGCGCCCTCGACGGACGCCGGCAGGCCCCGCCCGAACCACTCCCTCGGCCAGGTGGGCACCCCCCAGCCCGAGTCCGCCAAGAGGCTCCGCCACTCGACCAGCGAACGTTCGGGGTCCCAGTTCTGCGACAGCCACGCCCGCACCTCCTCTTCGACGGCGACGGCGTCGGTGGCGGTCCGATCCATGGGCGGGACCCTAACGAACGTGTGCGTTTTGGATGCGGCCCAACCCGGTATTCGTGTCTCACCCCTGTGTTTCCCTACGGGTATGGCGGAGATCGATCGGGTCCGGTTGGCACAGGTGATGGCGATGGCGGCGGCGGGGGTGGAGACCGCGCCGGTGTTGCTGTACCAAGAGTTCGGGTTGACCGTCGCCCGGGCTCTGCGCCATCACCTCGGTTCGCTCGGCATGGGCGATATCGAGGCCGACGATCTCCACGGCCTCACCATCGACGCCTGCATCGTTCTGTGCGAATGCGCCTCCGGTTGGCGGCCCGACGGCGGAGCCTTGCCGTGGGTATGGGCCGAGCGGCGCCTGCGGGCGTTGGCCGCGCGCTTCGTCGGTCAGTGGGCTGACCCGATCGACGCCGCCGTCTTCGAGGTCGAAGCCTCACCTCTCGCCGGCATCCGCGACTCCGACGTCGACGAACTCGATCTGCTGCGCCAACTGGCGGCCGATGGAGGCGTCGTCGGCCTGCTGGCCGAAGCCCTGGCGGCGGCCGGTACCGAGCGGAATCAACGCATCCTGTTGGCCTATCGCCTCCAGGCCAACCTCGGCGATCCTTCTCCCGCCAACACGACGGCGGCGCGCTTCGCCATGACCCCGCCGGCAGTGCGCCAGGTCGTGAAGCGCTCGACCGATCGCCTGCGTGCGGTCATCGCCGGCGACGCCCGATTCGCTCCGCTGGCCGACGTTCCCCTGGCAGCATGAGTCGCCTGGTTGGGCCGTCGCCGACGATTCCATCCGACGGATCGGCGACGACCGACGCAGCCGAGCGGCGCGCCGCCCGGAGCCGGCACCCTTCCTCGATCTGGGTGCCCGATGTCGAGCGGCTGGCGCGGCGGCTGAGGTCGCGCTCCGCAGGGCGGAATATCGGCGCCGATGTCACGCCCGTGGCGTACCAGGAAGGCACATGAGACCTTCCGATTCCGATCTTCTCGACGAGCTCTGGGGCCAGGTTCCGGCCACCGTCGGCTCCGCCCGCGCCGACGTCTTCAGCGAGCTCGGCCATGCGCTGATGCACGAGGGCCGCTTCGACGAGGCGGTGGCCGTGCTCGACGAGGAGCTCGATCTGCGCCTCGCTCTCGACGATCTGTCGGCGGCGGGCGAGGCTGCCCACAACGCCGCCGTTGTCTTGCATCAGGCCGGTCGCCTCCACGACGCCATCGTCCGGCATCGACGGGCACTCGAACTCCACGCTCAGGCGCTGCGAAGCGACCACGTGGCGTCGTGCCGGTTCCACCTGGGCGAGCTTCTCCATCAAGCCGGCTGCGACGACGAGGCCGTCGGCGAGCTCCTGATCGCCATCGACGAGCTGCAGACCGAGGGCCAGCTCGACGAGCTGGCGCTGTGCCGCCTCTCGCTCATCCGGACCTACGGGTCGAGTGGGCGCTTCGCCGCTGCGTCCCGCCTTCTCGACGTGACCGTCGACGCCGCGTGTGTGGCCCTGCCCGTCGACGAGGTGGCCGGCGCCCACCTGCTGGCGACCCATGTCCTGACCGACGCCGGGCGCCTTGGGCAGGCGAAGCGCTCACTCATTCGGGCCCGAGTCATCTTTGATGCCCTCGGCAACGATTGGCAGCTGGCCGAGTGCGATGTCGAGCTCGCCGGCCTCGACGTGGTCGATGACCCGGAAGGCGTGCTCGCACGCGTTCTGGAACTGCGGATGCTCGCTCGCCAGGAAGGCGCCGCCCTGCGGGTGGCGCGCTGCGACATCATCCAGGGCCGGGCGCAACTCGCTCTCGGTCGACCGTTGGAGGCCGTCCCTCTCTTCGAGGCGGCGGCGACGGTCGCCCGGAGTTGCGCCGAACCAATGGGGGCCGCCGTGGCGGATGTCCTGCGGGCCAAGGCCTTGGCGGCGTCTGGCCAACAGGCGCGGGCTCTCAAGGTCGTGAGCCGGGTGCTCCCACGGCTCACAAGGATGCGGCTCGCCGCTCCGGCCCGGGAAGCCCGGCTGCTGCTGGCCCAGCTCCTCCTGGCCGCCGGTGACGGCGATGGAGCCCGCCGTGAGGCGCAGCGGGCTCGCCGGCTGGCCCGACGAGCGGGCCACCGGGCCGACCTGGCCACGGCCGACGCCCTCTTGACGGCCGCGGCCTGATCATCCGGATCTTGGAGTGCAGGAATGCACGGATCGTTTCGCCTCACCTTCCAACAGGCCCGGGATCGGCTTGATCAGAGGCGCTCGACGCCCTCGACGTGCAGCACGGCTTCGCCGGCAGCGTCGCTGGCCCGCAGATCGACCGTGGCCACGAGGGCCCATTCGTGGAAGCCCTGGGGGTCGTCGAAGATCTGGCGCACCCGCCACACGTCCGGATCCTCGTTGATCTCGAGCAGGGACGCCGCTCGGGCGGGAGCACCGGTGCCGATGACGTCGTGCTCGGCGAAGTACGGCGCCAGGGCCTCTTCCCAGGCCCGCTGCGTCCAGGTCTCGTCGAGGTCGGCCAGCGTCCAGTACTGGCGGAGAGCCGCCAGCTCGACCCGCCGGAAGAGAGCGTTGCGCACCATGACACCGAACGCCCGCCGGTTGGTGGTGATCGGCGGCGGGCTCTCGTCGAGGGGCTCGCTGTGGCCCCCGCCAGCTGCCGCCACCACCTCTTCCGGATGCTGCAGTTGCGCCCACTGGCCGAGGAGTGAGCTGTTGACCTGACGAACGAGCTCGCCCAGCCACTCCGTCAGGTCGTAGAGCTCCTCGGTCTTCATCGACTCGGGCACCGTCTGGTTCAACGCCTTGAAGGCGCCGCTCAGATAGCGCAGGACCACGCCCTCTGATCGAGCCAACTGGTAGTGCCCGACGTACTCGTTGAAGGTCATGGCCCGCTCGAACAGGTCACGGGCAACCGACTTGGGCGACAACTGGTGGTCGGCCACCCAGGGATGGGCCCGCCG
>JBKJLN010000392.1:0-17351 GCA_046596935.1 Acidimicrobiales bacterium | reverse complement strand
TACGCCGGCGTCGGGGGCCTCGTGCCCCAGGGCATCTCGGCCGAGTTGATCGCCGACAAGTGGGGCATCAGCCGCGAAGACCTCGACGCCTTCGCCGTGCAGTCCCACCAGCGGGCCGCCCGGGCTCGCGAGGAAGGGCGATTCGCCAACGAGATCATTCCGGTCAAGGTGAAGGACGCCAACGGCAAGGAGACCGACGAGGTCTTCGACTACGACGAGGGCATCCGCCCCGACTCGAGCATGGAGTCGCTGGCCAAGCTGAAGCCGGCCTTCAAGCCCGACGGCAAGGTGACCGCCGCCAACTCCAGTCAGATCACCGACGGCGCGTCGGCCGTCTTGATCATGAGCGAGGAGAAGGCGAAGGAGCTCGGCCTCACCCCCCGCGCCCGCTTCCACACCTTCGCCCTCGCCGGCGTCGACCCCGTCACCATGCTCACCGGCCCGATCCCCTCCACCGCCAAGGCCCTCGAGAAGTCGGGTCTCTCCATCGGTGACATCGACCTGTTCGAGGTCAATGAGGCGTTCGCCTCCGTGGTGCTCGCCTGGGAAAAGGAGCACAACCCCGACATGTCCAAGGTCAACGTCAACGGCGGCGCCATCGCCCTCGGCCACCCCCTCGGCGGCTCGGGCACCAAGTTGATGGGCACGCTGCTCAACGAACTCGAGCGCACGGGCGGCCGCTACGGCCTCCAGACCATGTGCGAAGGCGGCGGACTGGCCAACGCCACCATCATCGAGCGCCTGGGCTAACTCCACCGCTCGTCCCGCCGGCCGATGCCAGTTCCCGCCAAGATCATCATCGGACTGGCCTTCGCCTACGTGGTGTTGAAGGTCGGCTTCTGGATGCTGCGGGGCATGGCCAATCCGTTGCCCCCGCCGCCGCCGTCAGGGGAGATGCGCAAGGTGAATCTGCGCTTCCGCTGCGGCGTGTGCGGGGTCGAGCTGCGACTCACGGCGGCGCCCGACGAGGACCCACCGCCCCCGCGGCACTGCCTCGAAGACATGGATCTGGTCGCGCCCGTTCTGGAGTGAGCCGCTTGGTCCACAGGCTGTGGACAACCCTGGGGAGAGTTGCACGCATGTAACTTTCGTCACAAGTTGTTCACGGCCCTACGAAGGTTCAGCGCCAGCGGGTGGCGACGATGAAGCCGAGGGTGATCAGGCCGAGGCCACCGAGGAGGTAGGCATTGCTCGGATCGGGTCCTGGGAGCAGGTTGAGGTAGTTGCACACGATCGTGAGCATCCCCCCGATGAGAAAGATGCCCATGAAGATGGGAACCCACCGGCTCGAGACCTTGTATTCCTGGGGGATGGGCGGGGTGTAGCGCCCGGTGGTCGGCATGTGACTGCCCTTCGGGGCAGCGTTGCCGCCTCTCGGCGTGACCCGTCCGCCCTTGGCGGTGACCGGCTTGGCCGAGATGGTGGCCCCCGGCCGGCGTTCCTTCTTCTTCTCCGGCACGGGCGCCAACCCTAGTGGCCGACCGGGCGGCAGAATGGCCCCGTGCGACGATCGCCGGCCCTCCCGATCGCCGCCATGTTGATGGCGTTCCTGGCCGTGTTGGCGTTCCGCTCCCGGCCGGCCGACCCCGCCACCCGGCTGCCACAGCGCTACAAGCTCGCCGACCTGATCCAACAACAGCAGGCCTCGGCGGGCAAGCTCCGCGCCGACGTCGCCCAACTCCGCGCCGAGGTCGACGCCGAACGGGCCGCCAGCGAGGTGCGATCCGGTGGATCGGCCGCCTCCGCCGACGAGCTCGAGACCACGCGCGAGGCCGTGGGCCTCAGCGCCGTGCAGGGGCCCGGTCTCAAGGTCACCCTCAGCGACTCCAAACTCAAAAAGGCCCCCGCCGGGGCCAACGTGAACGACCTGGTGATTCACTCCCAGGATGTGCAGGCGGTGGTCAACGCCGTGTGGCGATCCGGGGCCGACGCCGTGTCGATCAACGGACAGCGCCTGGTCAGTACGAGTGCCGTGCTCTGCGTCGGGAACACGCTGCTCCTCAACGGCACGGTCCACTCCCCCCCGTATGTCATCTCGGCCATCGGTGCCGCGCGGGACCGCCTCGACAGCGACCGCCTCGTCCGCCGCTTGAAAGACGACGCCTCGACGTTTGGTCTGACGTTTTCCATCGAGCGCCAGAGCCGGATGGAACTCCCGCCCTACCGGGGTTCGACCAAGCTCACCTACGCCCGGCCCCTAGCCTGATCGGGTGGCCGGTTCGCGCGTCGTCGTCATCGACAACTACGACTCCTTCACCTACAACCTGGTGCAATACCTGGGCGAGCTCGGAGCCGAGCCGATCGTCCATCGCCACGACGCCATCACCGTCGACGAGGTGGAGGCGCTCGCCCCCGACGCCATCCTCATCTCTCCAGGGCCCGGTCGACCGGCGGACGCTGGCATCAGCAACGCCATCATCGAGCGCCTCGGTCCGCGCATCCCGCTGTTCGGAGTGTGCCTCGGTCATCAATGCATCGGCGAGGTGTTCGGCGGTCGCATCGTTCGGGCGCCCCAAGTGATGCACGGCAAGACGTCGTTGGTCCAACATGACGACGTCGGCGTGCTGGCCGGCCTGGCCAACCCATTCGAGGCGACCCGGTACCACTCACTGATCGTGGAACGCGAGACGCTGCCCGACGTCCTCGAAGTGACCGCCGAGACCGCCGACGGCATCATCATGGCGCTGCGGCATCGGCAGTTTCCGATCGAAGGCGTGCAGTTCCACCCGGAGTCCATCCTCACCTCGGTTGGCAAGCAACTGCTCGGGAACTTCCTGGATCGGTTGGTTCCGGCCGGGTAGCGGTTACGGCGCGGTGGTCGTGGGCGAGGGGCTCGACGTGGTGCTGCCTCCACCGCCGCCCGTCGTTGTCGTCACCTGCACGGCGCTGGCTTTGCCGATGCGGACGGTGACGGTGGTGCCCTTGTCTACCTTCGTGCCGCCACCGGGGTTTTGCACCACCACCTTTCCGTCGTCGGTGGCATTCGACGGCGCCGTGGCGCCCTCCTTGTAGACCAGTCCGGCGGCCTCGATCTCCGCCTTGGCTTCGGTGGCCGACTTGCCGAGGACGTTGGGCACGGAGATCTGCTCGACGCCTGACGACACGAAAATCGTCACCGTCGACCCTTCTTCGGCGCGGGCGCCGGCGCCGGGATCGGTGCGCACGACCTTGCCGACGTCGACCGATGACGACGCCTCTTTCGCCGTCCTGGTCCGGAAGCCAGCTTGGCCGAGTTGGTTGGCGGCGTCGGCGGCGTCGTTGCCGGCGACGTCGGGAACGGGTTTCTGGTTCTTGCCCGCGCTCACCACCAACTCGATGCTCGACCCCTTCGGAACCTCGGTGCCGGCGGGCTGGGGCTGGGAGATCACCTGGTCGGCGGGCACTTTGGCGTCGGGCTGTGCTTTCACGGTGAGATTGACGCCGGCGACCTCGGCCAGATCCCGGGCCTGGTCGATGCTCTTGCCGACGAAGTTGGGGAGCTTGACCTTGGCCGCTTCAGCGGCCACTTTGATCGTCACCTCGGCGCCGACGTCGACCTGGTTCCCGCCGAGTGGATCCTGGCTGAAGACCTTGCCGGCTTCTTGTTGGTCGGTCTCGCCGGGAACGACCACGGGCTTGAGGCCGAGGGCCGTGAGTTCGGCTTTGGCGTCGGCCTCGGTCTTTCCGAGGACCAGCGGCATCTCGACCTTCTTGGCCTTCTGGTCACCGATCAGCCCGGTCTCCTTGGCCACGAACCACAGCAGACCCCCGAGGATCGCCAGCAGGACGAGCAAGAGCACGAGAAATGCTCCGGTCCCGCGCTTCTGCGGCGGAGGCGGGCCCCCGGCGCGCTCGACCACCGTGCTGCGGTCGACCACTTGGGTGGCCTCGTAAGCGGGGGCGGCGATGGTGGCGTCGACGACGGGCACGGCAACCGTCGGGTTGGCGAGCACGAGGCGACCTTGGCGGAAGCGCAGGAGATCTTGGCGCAGCTCTTCGGCACTCGAGTAGCGGTCGTTCGGATTCTTGGCGATGGCCTGCAGCACGATCGCCTCGAACGCCTCGGGCACGTCTGCGTTCACCGACCTCGGAGGAGCGGGAACCTCGCGCACGTGCTTGTAGGCGATGGCCATCGGGTTTTCTCCCGAGAACGGGGGCTTGCCGACCGCCATCTCGTACAGGACCACGCCGAGGCTGTAGACGTCGCTGCGGCCGTCGACCCTATTCCCCTGGGCCTGCTCGGGAGAGAAGTAGGTCGCCGTGCCCATGACGGCGCCCGTCTGGGTGAGATCCTGATCACTGTTGAGCGCGCGGGCGATGCCGAAGTCGGTGACCTTGACTTGGCCGCTGGGGGAGATGAGGACGTTGCCCGGCTTGACGTCGCGGTGCACGACGCCGCTGCGATGCGCAAAGGCCAGGGCGGCGGCGACGTCGGCGCCGATTTCCGCGGCGCGGTCGGGGAGGAGGGGGCCTTCGCCGCGAATGATCTGCCCGAGCGTGCGGCCGTCGATGTACTCCATCACGATGAAGTAGGTGCCGTCCTCCTCGCCCCAGTCGTAGATGGAGACGATGTTGGGATGGCTGAGGTTGGCCGCGGCCTGCGCCTCGCGGCGGAACCGCTCCACGAAGTTCCGGTCGGTCGACAACTCCGGGAACAGCACTTTGAGCGCGACTTTGCGGTCGAGCATGAGGTCGTGGGCCAGGTAGACCTCGGCCATGCCGCCCCGGGCGATGTGCTGGACGATCTCGTACCGTCCGCTGAAAACCTGTTGCGGCTGTTCGGACATGGCCTTCCCAGCCTAGGTTGACCGACCGCGACGACCCAGGACACCCGGCGGCGTCGGGAGCGCCAGCGAGCAGCCGCACCCGAGCGGCAAGGCATCGGCCCGGTCCAGCGAATTCTTCCGGTGGAGGGCGGCGCCGCAGAGCGAGGGCAATGTCAAAGGCCGAGGGCGGCTTTGAGGATGGCCTGGGCGATCGGAGCGGCGACGCGTCCACCGGTGGCCTCGCTCACTTCGGGCTGGCTTTCGACGATCACGGAGACGGCGATCTTTCGGTTGTTGGCCTCACCGAATCCGATGAACCAAGCATGGGCGTTGTCGCCGGTGGTCTGGGCGGTGCCCGTCTTGCCACCGACGACGGCGCCTGGCACCTGGGCGCGGGTGGCGGTGCCGTTGGTGGCCACGTTGATCATCAGGTCGCGAAGCTGGGCCGCAGACTCGGGCGAGGTCGCCCGCTTCCACTCACCCGGCTCGTACTTCCGTACGGTGGCGCCGTCGGAATCGCGCACCTCGCCCATCACGTGGGGCTTCATGATCGAGCCGCCGTTGGCGATGCCGGCGGCGACCAGGGCCATCTGCAAGGGCGTTGCGCGAACGCTCTCCTGGCCGATGGCCGACTTGGCCAGACCGGGCAGGTCCTTCTTGAAGGATGCGGTGTCGGGAAAGACCGACCTGGCGGTCGCCGGGAGATCGATGGGCGGACGGGAGTTGAACCCGAACTCCGACGCCTCGTCGTGCAGGGCCTCGGCGCCGAGGTCGAGACCCATCTGCCCGAAGCCGGTGTTGCACGAAACCCGAAGTAAGTCGGCGAGGTTGCCGCCGCAGGTGCTCCCCCCGAAGTTGGGGAGGGTGGCGTTGGTCTGGGGGAGGTCGAGCACCTTCAGCGGGGGATAGGTGCGCGCCGCGACCTCGGGATTGCGTTCGATCGCCGTCGCCGCCGTCACCACCTTGAAGGTGGATCCCGGAGCGAACGTCTCTTGATAGGTCTTGGCCTGCATCGGCTTGGCCTTGTCGAGGTTCAGCAGCCCGTACGTGCTCTGCACATTCTTCTGGTCATGGCCGGCGAGGGGGTTGGGGTCGAACGAGGGGAAGCTCCACGACGCGAGGACGGCGCCGGTGGTGGCGTCGAGAGCGACGACCGAGCCCCGCTTGTTGCCGAGCGTGTCCTTGGCCAGTTGTTGCAGGTTCTTGTCGACGGTGAGGAACACGTCGCCAGTGACACTTCGATCGACGAGCACGTCCTTGATGTTGCGGAAACCGAGGTCGCGCCCGGCGAGTTCGTCACCGTAGGTGCGCTCGACCCCCGTCCGTCCGTAGCTGAACGAGAAGTACCCGGTGATGTGGCCGAAGAGATCGCCGGTCGGATACTGACGCTGGCGCTCGAAGGCGTCGTTCGACGGCACTGACTTGGCCAGCACGGCGCCGTCGGCGGAGACGATCTGGCCACGGTTCTTGCTGAAGTCCTTCACGGCGATCCGGGTGTTGCGGGGATCGTTGGCCAGCGCGTCACGGTGGACGACCTGGAGGTAGTTGAGCTGCAGGAAGAGCAGGACGAACAATCCGATGAGAACGACTCCGACGCGCCGGATCTGGCGGTTCATCCCGCCCTCACCCCGCGATGGTCTCGTCGACCCCGCCTGCGGGCTGGCGGTTGCGCACGCCCGAGATGGGGAGACGCTCGACGGAGTCACTGGAGATGCGGAGCAAGAGGGCGAGCAGGATGTAGTTGGCCAACAGTGACGAACCCCCGTACGACACGAAGGGCAGCGTGATGCCGGTGAGCGGGACGAGACGAGTTACGCCGCCGAGGATGATGAACGTCTGCACACCGAGGGTCACAGTGAGTCCGACGGCCAACAACTTCTCGAAATCGCTCCGGGCTTGGATGGCGATACGCAGGCCCACCCCGACCATGAGCAGGAAGGCGGTGACGATCGCAACGGTGCCGAGGAGACCGAGCTCTTCGCCGATGGCGGCGAAGATGAAGTCGGTCTCGACCTCGGGGATCTTGGTCGGGCTCCCGAGAGAGAGCCCGGACCCCGTCACCCCACCCGACCCGAAGGCGAACAGGCTCTGCACGAGCTGGAAGCCCTTGCCACCGGCGTCCTGGAACGGATGGAGCCAGACTTCCACGCGACTGCGCACGTGTCCGAAGGAGGAATAGGCGAGGAAGGACCCGACGGAGAACAGCAGGCCACCGATGGCGAGGTAGATGCCGCGGGCGGTCGCCACCCAGAGCATGGCTACGAAGAGGGCGAAGAACAGCAACGATGAACCGAGGTCCTTCTCGAAGACCATCACCACGAGCGAAAAGGCCCAGGCGCCGAGAACGGGGCCGAGGAACTTCGGGTCGGGAAGGTTCACGGGCCCGAGTCGGCGAGTGAAGGTCTGCAGCAACTCGCGCTTCTCGACCAGGTAGCCGGCGAAGAAGATCGCCAACAGGAGCTTGGCCAGCTCCCCCGGTTGGAATGTCGCCGGCCCGAACCGGATCCAGATCCGAGCGCCGTTGATGTTGCGCCCGAGGACGGGAACCAGCGGCATCAAGAGAAGCCCGACGCCGAGGAGGGCGAAGGTGTAGCGGTAGCGCTCGAGGTCGCGTGCCCGCCGCACGAGAAAGAGGGTGGCGATGAAGGCGCCGACCCCGACTGCGGTCCAGAGCGCCTGCAGGCCGGCGAGGTCGCGATCGAGGCGGGCGATCATCACGTAGCCGATGCCGTTGAGCATCCCTGCCATCGGAAGCAGCACACCGTCGGCGTTGGGTGCGAGGCGCCGAGTGGCGAAGTGGGCGACCCCGAGGAGGCCCAGAATCATGGCCAGGAAGGGAACGATGTTGGCCGGGAGCGAAGCGGTACGTCCGAGACTCGCCAACGTGTAGGCGCCGACGGTCACGAGGGCGGCGAGCACGATGAGCCCGAGTTCGGTCGTACGTCGCGACGCGCGGATCGCCGTCATCGTTGCGCCTGGGCGGTCAAGGGGTGGAGGTCGGAGGAGAGACGGAAGTCGGCGTTCCCGCCGCTGCGGGTGCCGGCGACGGCGTTGGAGCCGCACCCGGCGTGGCCTCGAGGCTCCGCACGTACGCCTTGGCCTCGTCGAGGCTGGCGACGGGATGACCCGCGACCACGGCGTCGACGCGCGCCGGCGGCACCGAGGCTTCCGTCAGGTCGGTGACCTCTTCGACGGTCGGTGAGAACCAGAGGAGACCGCCCGGCCGCCCCTTGAAGATGGCCACGCGCCCTTCGTCGAGGCCGACGTAATAGGAGCCACGGGCGTAGAAGCCGACCGCCGCCGCTGCACCGCCCAGCACCAACAGGAGGATCACGAGGAAGGCGACGACGCGAACCGTCACACGACGGGTGGGCTCGGCGTGCACGTCGGGGGCAGCGTTCGACTCCCAGGTATCCGCACGGGCGACCGGCGGTGCCGTGCGCTCGGGTCGCGAGAGATCGCGCAGTTCGGCGTTGCGTTCGTCCGCGGTCATCAGCCGGCTCGCACGGCGCTCGCCCGCAGGGGGTGCGTCGGGGTCATCGGCGAGCACTTGGGATGCCGTGATCGCCCGCCCCTCGTCGTCGATGACGTCGAGGATCAGGACGCTGATGTTGTCGGCGCCGCCATTGTCGTTGGCCTGGTCGACGAGTTTGCGGGCCGCCTCGGTGGGATCGGCGATGGTTCGCAACACTCGTCCGATGGCGGCGTCGTCGACCTCGTTGTAGAGGCCGTCGCTGCAGAGCAGAACGCGGTCGCCCGTGTACGGAATGAGATTCTGGACGTCGGGGCCTTCGCCGAAGGACGCGCCGAGGACCCGGGTGAGGATGTTGCGACGGGGGTCGACCGCAGCCTCCGCCTCGCTCAGTTGGCCTTGGCGGAGCAGTTCCTGGGGCACGCTGTGGTCTTCGGTCAGCTGGCTGAACTCGCCGTTGCGAAGCAGGTAGGCCCGGGAGTCGCCGATGTTGGCCACGGCGAGGATGTCATCGTCGGCGTCGTCGAGCAGGGCGACCACGGTGAGGGTCGTGCCCATGTTTCGGAGTTCGCTCGACGCCTGGGCCCGTGCCTCGACGGCTTCGTTCGCCGCTCGGATGGCCGCGATCAGGCCGTCCATCGTGGGGCGTCCGTGGAACTGCTCTTTTAGGGCTTCGATGGCGGCCAGCGAGGCCACCTCGCCGCCTTGGTGGCCGCCCATCCCGTCGGCGATGGCGAAGATCGAGTCCGACTCCAGGATCATGTCCTGGTTGATCGATCGCCGCCGCCCGACATCGGTGGCCGATCCCGATCGGAGGCCAGTCACTTCGAGACCTCGAGCACGGTTTTGCCGATCATCAACCGATCACCCATCTTCAGCGCGAGCGGACCCGCGACTTTCTCTTTGTTCCGTGTTCCCCTGCGGTTGAGGTAGGTGCCGTTCGTCGAACCGAGATCCTCCACGAAGAGCTCACCGTCGCGACGAAAGATGCGGGCGTGGAGTTGGGATGCGTAGGTGTCGTCGACCTTCACCTGACAGCCCGCGGCGCGACCGACCGTGAGCTCTTCACCGAGATCGAACGCCTGACCTTTCCGCTCGGCCGGCTCCAGAACTCGTAGGCGGCCCGGCGAGCCCTTGGCCGCTGCGGGAATGCGCTCACGAGACGAAGACGACCGGCCGCGCGCCGGGGCCGGCATAGCGCTGACTTCACGGGGGGAGGCGACCTCGGCCCACACGGCGCGCAGGACCCGAAGGAAGAAGAGGTACAGCAGAGCCAGGAGGAGGAACTGGAGGATACGAAGAAGGGATTCGGGCATCGCTCGCTTACGACGTCTCGAAGCGGATGGTGTGGGCGCCGATGACGATCGTGTCGCCGTCGGCGAGCGTGCGCGGGGACTTGACGCCAGTCCCGTTGACCTTCGTGCCGTTGAGCGACCCGAGGTCGACGACGACGAACTCGCCGCCCTCCCTGCGGGCCTCGGCGTGCTGGCGACTCACCTCGTGGTCATTGAGCACCACGTCACACTCGGGATGGCGACCGATGGTCACCGGCTGCTCGGTGATCTGGACGCGGTTCCCGTCGCTGGTGACGAGCGTGCCGACCGGCCCGCCGCCTTCGATCTCGGCCATGTCGGACGAGACGAGGAACTCCCCGGCGCCGAGGCTGGAGTCGACGGTGAAGGCCACGTCGATGGGCCCGACGAGGTGGTAGCCCTCCTCCTTGGCGTGCTCCCGCACGTACGCACTCAGGTCTCGCCGGAGGTCGTTCTCCATCTTCTGGACGACGGCCTTGTAGTCCTCGTCCGAAACCGCCACCCGGAACTCGTTCGGCGCGATGAGACCGCGAACGCCGACGGTGCGGCGAACGTCCATCTCCCTCGTCAGCCGTCTTCCGACCTCGATCGGAGTGAGCCCTCGCCGAAACGCCTTGGCGAAGACGCCCTCGACGAGGCGCTCGAGACGGCGCTCGAACTCCTGTAGTGCCATGGCGTTCGGAGCCTACCCACGGCGCCGTCGGCCGAACGCCGATCGTTGGCCATCGATTAGATTGAGTCCTCCACTCGGGCGAGTGGCGGAATTGGCAGACGCGCAGGATTCAGGTTCCTGTGTCCGAAAGGATGTGGGGGTTCAAGTCCCCCCTCGCCCACTTACGACTTCCGTGTTGCTGGTCAGGGCATACGCGCCCAGCCCTCTGAGCTCTCGGCGAAATCGCGTGCCGGTCGCCCCACTGCCGCCGCAACCTGAACCGGCGTGGGTCTGATGGAACCCCAGCAAATCCCAGGCCGGTTCATTCGACCGGGCGCCAAACGCGGGCCCGAGCCGCCGCCATCATCCCGAGCGGTAGCCTGGATCGACAGGTGAGTGGAGGTCTCATGACCGGAGTTGTCGCTGGCGATACCGGAGTTGTCGCTGGCGATCAAGGCGGCCACCAGCGCGACGACGCCACGGAGCCGGCCGACGTTGCTGCTCGCCTTGCCCGCTTAGAGACCCAATTCTCGGAGATCCAGCGGCTCGCCCAGCTCGGTAGCTGGGAGTGGGACATCCCGGCCAACGTCGTCACCTGGTCCGATGAGCTCTACCGGATCTACGGGGTCGCGCCCGCCGCGTTCGAGGCGACCTATGAGGCGTTCCTCGCACGCATCCACCCCGACGACCGCGACATGGTCAACGAGACGGTGCAACGCGCCTACGCCGACCGCGCGTCCTACGCTTTCGACCATCGCTTCGTTCGGCCCGATGGCAGCGTTGGGTGGCTCCACGGTCGCGGCAACGTGATTGCCGACGAGCAGGGGGAGCCCGTGCGCCTCTATGGGGTCGCCCTCGACATCACGGTGCGCAAGCGGTCCGAGCAGTTCCTGCGAGAGTTCATCGCCAACGCGTCACACGAGCTGCGCACACCGGCCGCGGCGATCGGCCAGGCCGCCTACGTCCTCGCAAACGACACCCTCACCCCCGGAGACCGGGCTGCGGCGATGGACGCACTGACGCGCCAGGCCGAACGGTTGCTTGGACTCTCGACGGACCTGCTCGACCTGGCTGCGCTCGAGGCGGGCGCTCGTTCGGTCATGCTCGGGCCCGTGGCGCTCGAGGAGCACGTACGCAACGCGGCCTCCGCCTCACCGCAAGCAGACGGCGCAACGCTGACCGTCGACATCGATGCCGCCCTCGCCGTGAGAGCTGACCCCGCCGAGGTCGAGCGAGTGTTCGTAAACCTGCTCGCCAACGCGCATCTACACGGCGGCCCCAACGTCTCGATGACGGGCCGTCGTCAAGCCGACGAGGTCATCGTCGAGGTGGCCGACGACGGTCCCGGGGTTCCCGACGACTTCGTGCAGAACCTGTTTGCACCGTTCGCGAAGCGCCGCACCGCCGGGGGGGGATCCGGTCTCGGGCTCGCGATCGTGCAGCAGCTCATGGCAGCCTTCGGCGGCGCGATCTCCTATCACCACGCGGAACCGCACGGTGCCGTGTTCACCCTTCGATTCTCGGTGGCCCGTGGCGACGATCCTGATCGTTGAGGACGAAGAGGACCTTCGTCTGCTCTTGCGCCTGTCGCTGTGCAACGAGGCCTACGTGATCCTCGAAGCGGCGACCGGAGCTGCCGGGGCTGCGCTGTGGGCGAGCGCCGACCTGGTCCTCCTCGACATCCGCCTCCCCGACATCAACGGTCTCGACCTGCTGCGCAGCCTCCCGGTGAGCGCCACGCCGGTGATCGCCATGTCCGCCCACGCCGGCCGCGACGTCCGCGCCGCGGCGATTGAGGCCGGCTGCGTGGCATACCTCACCAAGCCCTTCACGCCAACCGAGCTGTTCGACGCCATCCGTACCCATCTCGCCGCCGTCGCATGACGACCCCCCGGCTCAGTGCGTGCTGTGGGTGGATCGGGGTTCGGTGACACCGCGAAGCCCGACAGCGTCGATCGCCTTCGGTAGATCACGACTTCAACCCATCGGCGGGGCACCGCCTTCCTGCGGCAGAAGTGGAGGACCGACGCATTGAGGTGGTCCGCTTCCTCAAGAGCGTCGTCGTCGACCGCCAGCAGCGCCTTCCGGCATCGTCGACGGCCGACCTGATCGGCGGAGCGTCATGCTCAGGCGGTGTCGACGATCGTCAGTGGCTCGCCGGAAAGCTCTGACATCCGTTCGAGTCCGCGGCCGGCGACATCAGCCAGTCGTGTGGCGGCGGCCCGCACTGCGGGCTCGTCGCGTTGCGACGGTTCGATTCGCGCCGGGTTGAGGGCGCAGCTGTTGGCCCAGGCGGCGATGTCGGGCTGCGCGCTGTAGGCGCGGGTTGCGAGGGTTCCCCGAACTTGCATTCGTGCCCAGTTGGCCGGGTTGTCGGGAAGGGTGTTGGGCGGACACAACCGGTTGCGTTCGCGGTCATCGTCGCGGGTGGCTTCCACGAAGCCGGCAAGGGCTGCGCAGTAGCACGGGAATCCGGCCCGGATGGTCTGGAGCCGGATCTTGTCCGGACCCCAGAGGGGGACCAATGGTGGGTACTGCAATCCAGAAGCGGCGCAGTGCACCACGAGGGCACCCCGCTCGAGGGGAATGACACCGCCGTCCAAGACGATCTCGTCGGCCGCAACGTGCTTGATGTCTCCGAGACGAATGACGTTCTCGATGGTGCGAAGCAGGTCTAGCTCCCAAGCGCCGAGGGTGGGTGTCTTGGCCATCGTCGGCACGACGTCAGGGTCGATCCGAAGCATCACGCCGGCAGCTTCGAGGCGGAGGAACAGGTCGTCGAGCGACTCGGCGCCAGCCGCCGCCGTCATGGTGTCCGCAGCGAGTCCGACCGCCACCGCTGGGTCGGGCTGGACGACCGCGCGATTGAGCATCCACGGGTCACGAGGCCGCACCCAGACGATCCGATCCGGCTGCACTCCGTTCGCCAACAACCACACGATCCCGTCGGTTGCTGTCTTTCCGGCGCCGACGACCACGAAGCTGCTCGGCGCCTCGACCAACCCAGCGAGTTCGTTGATGGCGACCACTCGAACGCCATCGGCGACCCCGAACGGCGGCGGTGTGGTCGAGGGGACCGTCGGCGACACATAGGCCGAGTCCACGATTCGGCGTCGTACTTCGACCCGCCTTGTCTCACCCGACACCAACGACGTGACGAGATTGTGCGTGCCGTCGGAGTGGTACTCGCTCCCGCCGAGAAACGTGACGCGACCCGTCCCGACGAAGCGACGATGCAGGATGTCGTCGTAGTAGTGCTGGATCTCCGACCGTCGCGCTCGCTCCTGGAGCCCCGATTCCGGGCCTTGCGTCTGCACGGCGCCGCTGCCCAGCACCGTCGATGCGACGCCATAGAACACCGACGCCTGATGAAGCTGAACGAACGGATAGGCGTCGTGCCAATGCCCGCCGGCGGTATGGCGACGGTCGACGAGCGTGACGTGGACGTCGGCGTGGTCGATCAGGGCGTCGGTGAAGGCCATGCCCGTGGCGCCAGCTCCTACGACCAGGTAATCGGTCTCCAGCGAGGCCATCGCCATGCGGTCGGACCTTACGTCTGCAGGACCCGAGGTGGTCGTGCATCTGGCATACTGCAATTCGGCCGATCGACCGACCGAAAGGAGCCAGGATGGCAAGTCGCTCGATTGCGGTGGACGCAACCAGGACGACGATCATCGATGCCGCCCGCCATCGGCTGCTGAGCGAGGGCCACAGTGCGTTGTCGACTCGCAAGGTGGCCGAGACCGCCGGGGTCCCGGTCAGCCAGCTCCACTATCACTTCGGGTCGAAACAGGGCCTTCTCCTCTCGGTCTTGGAAGAGGAGAACCGCCGGCGTCTCGAGCGCCAGGGCCGTATGTACGCCAAGGACCGTCCGATGTGGGAGCGGTACGAACAGGCTTGCGACTTCCTCGAGGACGATCTCGACTCGGGCTACGTCCGGGTGCTCCAGGAGATGATCGCCGAGGGCTGGGCGAACCCCGCCATCGCCCAGCAGGTGCGCATCCAGCTCCAGGGTTGGTTCGAGTTGCTCACCGAGGTCGCCGCCGAAGCCGAGGCCACCTTCGGTACCCTCGGCCCCTTCACCGCCCGGGAGATGGCCACCCTTCTCGGGAACGCCTTTCTCGGCTCCGAAGCCGTCATCCTGCTCGGCTTCGAACGCGACGACCTCCCCGTGCGCGCCGCGTTGCGCCGCGTTGGTGTCCTGCTACGACAGATGGAGGAAGCCGATGCGACCCCACGCCCCTGATCTCGCTGGCCAGGTCGAGCGGGACGGCGTGCACCTCGCGTACGAGGTGCATGGGCAGGACAACCGCAGCACCATCCTCTTCCTCCCGTGCTGGTCGATCGTGCACTCGAGGGTCTGGAAGGCGCAGGTCCCCTACCTCAGCCGGCATTTCCGAGTGGTCACCTTCGACGGCCGCGGCAATGGCCTCTCGGATCGCCCAGAGGGTCCTGCTGCCTATGGGGATCACGAGTTCACCGCCGATGCCGTGGCGGTTCTCGACGCCACCGAAACCTCGAACGTCACCGCCGTCGGGCTCTCCATGGGGGCGGTCTGGGCACTCCAACTGGCAGCCCTCCACCCCGAGCGGGTCACCGGTGTCATCACGATCGGTTCTCGCGCCGGCGTCGACGAACCGTCCGTCGAGTTGGAGCGCTCCCTCTTCACCTCCACGTTCGCCGATCACGACAGCTGGCTGAGCTACAACCGAGCGCACTGGCTCGACGACGGCTACGAGCAGTTCATCCGGTTCTTCTTCGGTGAGATGTTTCCGGAGGCTCATTCGACCAAGCAGGTCGAGGACTGCATCGACTGGGCCCGCGACATCGGACCGCAGCGTCTCGCTGACTCGACTGCTGGCCGTCTCGGGCTTGACGGCGCCACGGTGGCGGAGAGCGACGTCGAAGCGCTGTGCGCGCAGGTCCGATGTCCCGTCATCGTCGTTCACGGCGATGCCGACTCCATTGCCCCTCTCCAGAACGGGGAGCGCCTCGCAGCCGCAACGGGTTCCCCGATGGTCACCGTCGAGGGCGCCGGGCACGGCATCCCGGCCCGCGACCCGGTCATGGTCAACCGCCTCATCAAGGAGTTCGTTGAGCGCACGGCCCCCGACGTCGCCGTCCCGTCTCGGCGGTGGAGCCGAGCGTTGCGGCGGCCGAAGCGCGCGCTCTACGTCTCATCGCCCATCGGGCTCGGTCACGCCCGACGCGATCTCGCTATCGCCCAGCAGCTTCGGACCCACCATCCCGACCTCGAGATCGACTGGCTGGCCCAGCACCCGGTCACCACCGTCCTCAACGGGGCCGGCGAGCGTGTGCACCCCGCGTCGGCGCTCCTCGCGAACGAGTCGGCCCACATCGAGGACGAATGCGGCGAGCACGACCTGCATGCATTCCAGGCGATCCGTCGGATGGACGAGATCCTCGTGAACAACTTCATGGTCTTCCACGACCTCGTCGAGTCCGAGCACTACGACCTCGTCATCGGCGACGAAGCCTGGGATGTCGATTACTTCCTTCACGAGAACCCGGAGCTCAAGCGGTTCGCCTTCGCTTGGTTCACCGACTTCGTCGGTTGGCTCCCCATGCCTGACGGCGGCGTGCACGAGGCGGCGCTCGCCGCCGACTACAACGCCGAGATGATCGAGCAGCGCGCTCGGTTCCGCCGTCTTCGCGACCGTTCGATCTTCGTCGGCGATCCCGAGGACATCGTTCCCGATACGTTCGGCCCCGACCTCCCCGCCATCCGGGACTGGACCGAGCGAGAGTTCGACTTCGCGGGCTACGTGACCGGCTTCGAGCCCGTCGCCGACGCCGACCGCGCCGGCCTGCGGGCCGAGCTCGGGTACCGGCCCGACACGCGCATCTGCATGGTCACCGTCGGCGGCTCAGGGGTCGGAGAGCCACTACTTCGTCGCATCTTGGACGCCGTCCCGACGGCGAGGCGCAAAGTCGACGACCTCGAGTTCGTGGTCGTCACCGGGCCCCGCATCGATCCCGACGCGTTTCCCGACCGGGAGGGCGTGTCCGTGCTGCGGTACGTGCCCGACCTCCACCGTCACTTGGCGGTCTGCGACATGGCCATCGTGCAAGGCGGCCTCACGACCTGCATGGAACTCACCGCCAATCGTCGGCCGTTCATCTATGTCCCGCTCCGCCACCATTTCGAGCAGAACTTCCACGTCCGTCACCGCCTCGATCGCTACGGCGCCGGCCGGTACATGCCCTACGACGATCTCGACCCCGACGCTCTGGCCAGCGCCATCTGCGAGGAGCTCGATCGACCGGTGGAATACCGCCCGGTCGCGACCGACGGAGCCGCGCGGGCCGCAGCCATGCTCGCCGAGCTCATCTGAACGTGCGCGTCCTCTTCACCTCGGTCCCCTCGGTGGGCCATCTGCATCCGATGATGCCCTTGGCACGCGCGTTCCTCGCCCGCGGCGACGAGATCTTGTGGGTCACGGGGGCCGATGGTTGCCGCCGGCTCGAGCGCGCTGGCATCGCCGCGGCGGCCGCCGGCTATGACGAACCAACGGGCAAGGGTGAGTTCGACCGCAGGTTTCCCGAGGTACTCGAGCTGCCACGGCAGCAGTGGCCGGAGTTCATGTTCCCGAGGCTGTTCGGCCGAGTGCGGGCTCCCCGGATGTTGGAGGACGCGTTGCCCATCGCCGAGGCGTGGGGGCCCGACCTCGTCGTGTGTGACGCGGCCGAGCTGGCGGGACCGATCGTGGCCGCCAGACTCGGCGTGCCGAATCTCACCCACGCCTTCGGCTCGCTTCTTCCGGCTTCACGGGTCGCCGCCGCCGCCGCCGAGGTCGCACCCCTCTGGGTGGCCAATGGACTCGAGCCCCGGCCGTTCTGCGGTTGCTACGACCACCGCTACCTCGACATCTACCCGCCGAGCCTGCAGCGCGTCGACATGTCGCACGTGAGCGAGAGCCAACTGTTGCGGCCGGAAGGGGTGGCGACGGCAGGTGAGGATGAGCCACCCGAGTGGCTCGCAGAGTTCTCGCCGCTCCCATTGCTCTACCTCACGCTGGGCACGGTCTTCAGTAGTGATGCCGTGCTCCGCGCCGCCATCGAAGGAATACGCGAGATGCCCGTGCGGGTGGTGCTCACGGTCGGACCGGCTGGTGACCCCGCGTCGGTCGGTGCACAGCCCGACAACG
>JBKJLN010000355.1:0-3432 GCA_046596935.1 Acidimicrobiales bacterium | reverse complement strand
TATCGCTCGGGTCGGTGGAGATCACCGACCGGGTCACCGGCTATCGGCGTATCTCCCTCCTCGACGGTGTACCAGAACGCTCGCGTCGAGAGACAGGTCGGCGGGAGGTCGAGCTCTTCGTCGCCGATCGTCTGGCCGTCGAGGAGGGAGATACGTCGATACCCGGTGACCCGGTCGGTGATCTCCACCGACCCGAGCGAAAGGCGGGCACCGCCGACGGAGACGGCCCGGTCCTCCGACAGGATGGCGACCGAGGTGTCGGAGCGGGCCTGGGTCGACTCCTCGGGGTCGACCGGCGCCACCCAGGCGGCGCAGTCATCGAGGTCGAGCCGCTCCACCCGGTAGTGCTGGCCCTGATGGAGGTAGATGGCGCCGGGGTGGACGGAGGAGAAGGCGCGGCTGCGGTCGACGGTGCCGATGAGCACGCCATCGCCGTCGACGATGGAGAACTCGCCGGAAGTACCCGACCGCAAGCCGACTCCGCGAGCGGGGCGCTCCATTCCTGCGTAGACGGCGCGTCCCTCGCGAAGCCGTAGCTGGTCGTCGACGACGAGACGACGGATGCCGTCCTCGAGGTCGTCGCCCCAGTACTGATCATCGGCCGGGGTGATCGGGAGTTCGTAGGCCGCGCAGGCCAGGTGAGGGTCGAAGACGAACGGGTTGCCCGGGTTGACGACGATCGGCTCGGGCGCTCGAGAGAACAGCTCTGAGGGATGGTGCATGAACCACTGGTCGAGGGCGTCGTCGCCGGCGACCAGTACCGCCAGCGATCGCTGCTGCTGGCGCCCGGCCCGCCCGGCTTGCTGCCACATCGACGCCACGGTTCCCGGGAAGCCGTTGAGGATGCAGAAGTCGAGCCCGCCGACATCGATGCCGAGCTCGAGCGCACTGGTCGCCGACACGCCCCGCAGCCGTCCGCTGAACAACTCGTCCTCGATCTCGCGCCGTTCGCCCGAGAGGTAGCCCGATCGATAGGGGCGGACCGACGGGGCCAGATCGTCGCTCAGCTGGTCCCTCGCTCGTGCGGCGACGATCTCGGCCCCCTTGCGGCTTCGAGTGAAGGCGATCCCCCGATAGGAGTGCTGTACGAGTGCCGCTAGCAGCATCGCCGTCTCCACGTTGCCCGAACCGCGCTTGCGGTCCCGGTGCTCGAGCAGCGGGGGGTTCCACAGCGCGAACAGGCGCTCGCCGCGAGGCGATCCGTCGTCGACGACCTCGGTGACCGGTACCCCGCAGATCGACGATGCCAGGCGGCCGGGTTGGCCGACGGTGGCCGAGCCCAGGATGAACGTCGGGTTCGACCCGTAGAGGTTGCACAGGCGGCGGAGTCGACGGATGAGGTGGGCCACATGGGTGCCGAAGATGCCCCGGAGCGTGTGGAGTTCGTCGAGCACCACGTACCGCAGGCGCATGAGGAACGTCGCCCACCGGCCATGGTTCGGGAGGATGCCGGCATGGAGCATGTCGGGGTTGGTCAACACCACGTTGGCGTGGCGACGAACCCACGCCCGAGCGTCGGGGTCGGTATCGCCGTCGTAGGTCGCCGGTACCAGCCCCGGCACCTCGAGCCCGGCGAGCGACCGGAGCTGATCCTGCGCCAGCGCTTTGGTCGGATAGAGGAGGAGCGCCGAGGAGTCGCTGGGGTTGGCGAGGATCGACTCGGCGATCGGAACTTGGAAGCACAGAGACTTCCCTGAGCCCGTGCCGGTCGCCACGGCGACCGACCGACCCCGCCGGGCGAGTTCGATGGCTTCGACCTGGTGGGTCCACAGCGGCGGGAGACGATCGGCGAGCAGCGGAGCCACCGGATGGCGAAGTAAAGCATCCTCGGCTCGCCTCGCTGGGATGCGTTCGAGGTGCACGAGTTGGTCCCGCCAGCTCAGCGAGCCGAGAAGCAGCTCGAGCGGATCCACGGACACGGGTATGACAGTACGGCGAGGGGGGTACTACGTTTCCGACCGCAGTCGTCCCCTGTGAGGAGCCACGCCATGGAATTGGATCTCGACGTCACCGAGCAGAACGGCGTCGCCGTGCTTGCCGTCAAGGGTGAGGTCGACGTCTACACGGCGCCGCGCCTCCGGGAGAAGCTCGTCGAGCTCGTCACCCAGGGCCAGCACCGCATCGTCGTCAACCTCGAGGGTGTGGAGTTTCTCGACTCGACCGGCCTCGGCGTCCTCGTTGGCGGCCTGAAGCGGGTCCGCAGCCACAATGGCGATCTCAGCCTCGTGTGCACGCAGCACCGCATCCTCAAGGTGTTCGAGATCACCGGGCTGACCAAGGTCTTCTCGATCCACGACACGGTCGACGCCGCAGTCGCCGAGTAGCTCGTTCGTGGACTCGGCCATCGAGCTCGAGATCCCGGCTCGTCCGGAGTACGTCGCGCTTGCGCGCCTGGTCGTGTCCTCGCTGGCGTCGACCCGGCGCGACCTCACGGACGACCGCGTCGACGACCTCAAGGTCGCCGTGTCCGAGGCCTGTACGAACGCCATCGAGGCCCACCACTCGGTCGACACGACCGACAGCGTGCTCATCCGGTGTCGTGAGGGAGACGATCGCCTCGAGATCGAGATCGAGGATCAAGGTGGAGGGTTCGACCCGGAGTCGCTTCCCGAGCACCCCCCGGTCACCGACCCCGAGCGGCTCAACTTCGAGCGCGGACTCGGAATCCCACTCATCAAGACTCTGGTCGACGAGGTCGCCATCGACTCCTCCGGAGAGGGCACGCGCGTCACCCTGACGATCCACTGCCTCCCGGTGGATCCGCTCGACAACGTTGACGTCGACTTCGAGATCGACCTCGAGGCGTTGATGGACGACGAGGACAATCGTGGCGCTCAAGAACTTCCTTCATAGGCTCACCGCCACCGTCGAGGAGCTCGACGAGGAGCAGCTGAAGGAGTTCTGTACCACCCGTCCCGGCGTGGTCCCGATCGCCGAGATCGTTCCCCGCCAGCCGGCAACGGTCGTCGGCGTGATCTCGAGCGTTCGCATCGTCCCCAAGATCGGGGCGACGTGGTTGGAAGTGACCGTGTCGGACGGCACGGGAAAGCTCGTGGCCATGTGGACGGGTCGACGCAAGATCGCCGGCATCAAGCCCGGGCAGAGGCTCGTGCTCAGTGGACGTTCGTCGGCGACGGGGCCGGGCGGCCGCCCGCTCGTCTACAACCCGCTCTACGAGCTGCTGTAGTTCCCGCGGAAGTCGCCGCTACCCGGCCGGATTGACCGGCTTGGCGGTGCTGCCGCTCTCGCCGATGAGGATGGTCTTCACCGCGTCCTCGGAGCTCGGCGTGGTGAGGGCGAGCACTTCGTCGCCGCCCTGCAGCACGGTGTCGCCGCGAGGCACCACGACGTGCCCACCGCGGACGACCGCCACGATGGTGGCGTCACGCGGGAAGCCGAGCTCGAGGATGGCGCGGTCCTTGGCCGGCGAGT